>NZ_DJIO01000166.1:0-32950 GCF_002433655.1 Thalassolituus sp. UBA6592
CCATTCAAACAGCCACGGGACCCCCCCTCACACACACCCCAGCCACAGACAGTCCCGCCTGCCCCAGACCGTCTATGGCTCAGACCATGATCCGGCTGATGACCGTCAGCATCAGTACCTGTACGAACGCCTGCTTATAACCACAAATTCTTGTACATAAGCCAAAATACTTATACAAAACAACTTGACCTGTACAAGGTTCTGCCGCTTAAATAAAGTTATACAAAGAATGGTGCAGAGGTTGTACAAATGGCCAGAGCCAATCCTTCCAACATTACCCGCTCAACCCTGGCTGAGCGCATCCCGGTCGGCATCAGTTCCTGTCTGATGGGGCAGCCTGTGCGCTTTAACGGCTCACACAAACGTTCGCGCTTCTGCACAGACACGCTCAGCCACTATTTTGATTTCGTATCCCTGTGCCCGGAAGTCGCCATTGGGCTCGGCACTCCGCGTGAACCGATCCGTCTCGCCAGCGATAAGCCGGATGGCGAAGTCCGCGCCATCGGCACTGTGGACCGCACGATTGATGTCACAGACGCTCTGGCTGGTTACGCCCGCCAGCAGGCAAGTGAGCAATCTCACCTGTGTGGCTACATCTTTATGCAGAAGAGCCCCAGCTGCGGCTTATTCGGTGTGAAGCGTTATCTGGCCAATGGCCACCCGGAAGGAACCGCACCGGGCATTTATGCCGATACATTCCGCCAGGCTAACCCCCTGCTGCCGATGGAAGAAGCCGGCCGTCTGAACGATGCCGGTTTGCTGGAAAACTTTATGACCCGGGTATTTGCCTATCACGACTGGCAACAGTTCCGTACACAGGCGGTCACAGCCAACCGTTTAGTGGCCTTTCATTCGCGCTACAAATATCTGGTAATGGCTCATGACCTGGTGGCTTATAAAAATCTCGGACGGATTCTTGCGGACCTGAGCCGCGATCATCTGAACAGTATCGCCGACGAATATTTCGCCGGCCTGATGCAGGCTCTGGCTCACCCGGCCAGCCGGAAAATGCACACCAATACTCTTATGCACCTGCAGGGTTATCTGAAAAACCTCATCAGTGATGTGGACAAAAAAGAACTGACCGAAGTAATCCATCAGTACCGCGAAGGCGTTATTCCGTTAGTGGTTCCCCTGACATTACTGAAACATCACTTTAATCACTACCCTGACGCCAGTGCTTACGCCCGTCAACAGGTTTACCTGAATCCACACCCTTACGAACTGGGTCTGAGGAACAGCTTATGAACCGACTGGACGACGCAGGTACTTACCCGATCCGCGAATTTGCCCGGCTCACTGGCGTTAATCCTGTGACGCTGCGCGCCTGGGAAAGACGCTATGGAATTATCCGCCCGGAACGCACGGCCAAAGGCCATCGTTTTTACACCGAAGACCATATTCTGCTGGTAAAAAATATTCTTTACTGGCTCGATCAGGGTTACCCCATCCGCCAGGTAAAACTTCTTTTACAGGAAGGCGTACAGGCAGACTCTCCGGCCGGCGACGACTGGCAGGAGCAGCAACAACAGATTATTCAGGCAGCGTATCAGCTCAACAGTCAGCGTCTGGATGAATTATGGAATATAGGTTTCGCCACTTACCCACTGGCTGTCTATTACGATCATTGTCTGCGTCCGGTGATTCAGACCCTGCGTCTGGATGCTTCTCCTGCCATTGGCAAGGCGGTTCACTATTTACTGAAGCGCCGCCTCAGCAGCCTGATGATTCAGCAACAGCGTCACAATCCCGGGCCAGGCATACTCATCGCCTGCAATGAAAGACAGATTGAGCTGGATGCTCTGGCCTGTGCCTGTGCGCTGGGCGCAGCAGAATTTCATGTTGAATATTTTGGCTGTGATCTGATCCCTGATGAGCTTAAAGCTCTGTGTCAGCAATTACAGGCTGAACGCGTCTGGCTGCACCTGCATCCTCTGGCAACCGCTCAGGCTGACGGCTGGCAACAACTTAATGAGTGTGCAACACCGGTCTGCATCTCCGGAGTAATACCTCAGCAGAGCGAAGAACACGAAACCAGCCAACTCACTTATATGCAGGGCAGCCTGTCACAACAGGTGCGTCAGTTTATTACCGGTAATGCGCTTACGGAGAACAACCCATGACATCTCTGGTTTGGTTTCGCAGCGACCTGCGCTGCGCCGACAATCCTGCGCTGAGCTGGGCCTGCCGTCAGGGTGAGGACGTTATCGCCGTTACCTTTATCTGTGAAAAACAATGGCAATTGCACGGCCTCGGTCCGCGAAAAATTCAGCTGCTGAAAAACCGCATGCTGATGCTTAAACAGGAATTAGCAGAGAAAAATATACCGCTGTTGATTCTTTCTGCTGCCACTTTCCGTGATTGTGAAGCCACTCTGCAGACGTTGATGACAGAGCTGAACATCAACATCGTCAGCTTTAACAACGAATACGAAGTGAACGAACGCCACCGGGATATCCGCTTCAGCCGCTGGTGTGCTGATCAACAGATTGCGGTCAACCGCTTCCACGATCAGTGCGTTATTCCACCGGGGGAAGTTAAAACCGGCCAGGGCACACCGTTTAAGGTTTTTACTCCGTTCAAAAAAGCCTGGCTGTCTCATCCGCAGCTGGATGCGCTATACAGTACGTTACCCCTGCCAGCGCCAGACACCCAGAAGCTGAATAAAGAATTAAAACAGCAGCTTGCTGCATGGCAGGAGAAGGAAGCTGAAGCAGACTTTATTCCGGATGAGCTTTGGCCTGTCAGCGAAGAGGCGGCACACAGCCAACTGAACAGCTTTATTGAAGAGCAGATCAGCGATTATAAAAAACTGCGTGACCTGCCGGCAGTCGCAGGGACCAGTCGTCTGTCGTTCTTTCTTTCGTTAGGAATTCTGTCACCACGCCAGTGCATGCACATGGCACGCAGCGCGAATAATGGTCGTATGGCCGAAGGCAACGAAGGCATCACCTGCTGGATCAGCGAATTAATATGGCGGGAATTTTATCGTCATCTTCTGGTCGCCTTCCCGGACCTGTGTAAACACAAAGCATTCAAACCTGATACGGAAAATGTCGCCTGGCGCTCCAGTGATAAAGACTTTGATGCCTGGTGTGAAGGCCGCACCGGTGTGCCCATTGTCGATGCAGCAATGAAGCAATTGAAAGAAGAAGGCTGGATGCATAATCGTCTGCGCATGGTCACTGCTATGTTCCTGACCAAGAACCTGTTGATTGACTGGCGTCGCGGTGAAGCCTTTTTTAATTACTGGCTGGTTGATGCCGATCTCGCCGCCAACAATGGTGGCTGGCAATGGAGTGCGTCAACAGGTGCCGATGGCGCACCATATTTCCGTGTCTTTAACCCGGTCAGTCAATCCGAGCGCTTCGACAGCGATGGTGAATTTCTGGCGCGTCTGCTGCCCGAGCTGGCAAAACTACCAGCCAAAGAGCGGCATTTTCCCGCCGATAAAATCCGTGCTCAACTCGGTTATCCGGCGGCCATGGTGGATCTTAAAGCATCACGACAGCGTGCCATTGACGCCTTTCGCCAGTCAGCAGAATTAAGCACCAGTTAAATCAGATCTGACAAAACCCGAATCAGACCACCAGGCTCAGCATATAAGGATAAAATAATGAATACTTCCCCGGTAAGATCAGGCTGGTTAACCAACATATTGCGTTGGGTAGATTCATACGCTGCCAACGATGAAGAGATGACCAGCACCCGTTTCAACTGGGTACGGGTAATTCCCTTTATCGTTCTGCATCTGGCCTGCTTTGGTGTATTCGTCACCGGCACCAGCACCACCGCGGTGGTTGTCTGCCTGATCAGCTACTGGCTGAGACTGTTTGCGATTACCGCGTTTTATCACCGCTATTTCTCACACCGTTCTTATAAAACCAACCGTTTCTGGCAGTTTATTTTTGCCCTGCTGGGCAATATGGCCGCCCAGCGCGGTCCGCTGTGGTGGGCTGCACACCACAGAGTGCATCACCAGCATTCCGATACCGATAAAGACCTGCACTCGCCGGTTAAACGCGGTTTCTGGTGGAGCCACGTTGGCTGGTTTACCTGTGATGCGTCGTTTAAAACACAACTTAACCGTATTAAGGACTTTGCCCGCTATCCGGAATTACGCTGGCTGGACCGCTACGACGTTTTCGCGCCATTGCTGTTAATTACCCTGCTCTTTGCTGCTGGCGAGTTACTCGCCCACTTCCGTCCACAATCCGGCACCAGTGGCCTGCAATTAGTTGTATGGGGATTTGTTATATCAACTGTACTGCTGTTTCACTCAACCGTAACCATTAATTCACTGGGACATATCTGGGGCCGCAAGCGCTTTAAAACAAAAGACGAAAGCCGCAACAACGCATTTCTTGCCCTGCTTACGCTCGGCGAAGGCTGGCATAACAACCATCACAGGTTTGCTGTTTCAGCGCGCCAGGGCTTCTATTGGTGGCAGATTGATATCACTTGGATGATTCTCAAACTGATGAGCTGGGTTGGTATTGTGCATAGTCTGAATCCGGTTCCACCGCATATATTGCAGGAAGGTCTTCAGCGTCCGCTGGCAACCGATGACATGGAGCGTGAGCGATGAAAGCGGAAGAAAAATTTCAGCAGCTGTATCAAAGCCTCAACCGCAATAACGTCAGTTACGACAGGCTGGCAGAGTGCTACAGCCAGAATATTGAGTTTTCAGATCCGTTCCATCGTATACAGGGGCTGACGGATCTCACCCATTATTTTTCAGAACTCTATAGTAACGTACAGTCCATTGACTTCCGCTTTGAACACTCTCAGAGCGTCGATAACGTGAATTATCAGCGCTGGCTGATGACCTTCCGCCACCCGGCTATTGGTCGGGGCAAAGAAATATCCGTACGCGGCTGTTCCGAACTGATCTGGGCGGAAGAAAAAATTATTCGCCATACCGATTTCTTCGACGCTGGCAGCATGCTTTACGAACACCTGCCTGTACTGGGCTGGGCCATACGTAAACTGAAGGAGCGGGTGCAATGACAGGCAAAGAGCAGACACTCAGCACACAGAAAAAAGCGCCGCCGCTTGCCCGTCAGGTTATCTGGTTGACCGGTGCCTCCAGCGGTATTGGTGAAGCACTGGCCCGGGCTCTGGCCAGCCGTTGCCAGCAGTTGATTATCACCGCGCGCAACTATAAAGCTCTGGAAGCGATCAGCAAAGATTTCAGCAACGTCACGGTCCTTGCAGCAGACGTTACAAAGATCAGTGAACTGCACCATGCGGCCACCGAAATTCAGAATCGTTTTGGCCGGATTGATACCCTGATAGCAAACGCCGGGACCTGCGAATATCTCGATATCGATCAGTTTGATGCTGAACTGATTAAACGTGTCATGCAGACCAATTTTTTCGGTCTGGTAAACAGCATTGAGGCAGCCCTTCCTCTGCTGCAACAAAGCCAGCGTGGCTATATCGCTGGCATGAGCAGCAGTGTAACCGCCTTAGCTATGCCAAGAGCAGAAGCCTATGGCGCCAGTAAAGCGGCAACACTGCATTTTCTGCAATCACTGAAGGCTGATCTTACCGCCAGTGGCATAGATGTATCGGCGATCTCCCCCGGATTTGTCAAAACGCCTCTCACCGACCGTAATGATTTCGCCATGCCAGCCATGATTTCCGCAGAACAGGCAGCACAGGAAATTATCCGCGGACTGAACAGACGCCATTTTGATATCCATTTCCCCAAACGTTTTACCCGGGTACTGCGCCTGTTGGGGTTACTGCCTGACTGGCTGCGCTTCCGCCTGACGGCAGCTATGTCACGCAGTAAACACTCAGATCCGATTAATCAAAACAACAGCACGTTTCCGGAGAACCGAAAATGAAAGAAAAAATTGCTGTCATTGGCTCCGGCATTTCAGGCCTGACCTGCGCCTGGCTGTTAAAAGATAAATACGATATTTCTCTGTATGAAGCAGGCGACTATTTAGGCGGACACACTCAGACCACAGATGTCGATATTCAGGGGAAATCCTATCCGGTAAATACCGGCTTTATTGTCTTCAATGACTGGACATACCCCAACTTTATTAAACTGATGAACAAACTGGGTGTGGCTTATGAAGCATCCGATATGAGCTTCAGTGTTAAATGCGAGAACACAGGGCTTGAGTACAACGGCCACACACTGGACTCGCTGTTCGCCCAACGCAGCAATCTGCTGAAGCCAAAGTTCTGGTTTATGATCCGCGACATTCTGCGCTTCAACAAGGAAACCCGTGCCGAACTGGCGGCAAATGCCGTCAGCCAGAGTGAAACACTTGGTCAGTATCTGGCCCGCAAAAATTATGGGGATTACTTCCGGCGCTTTTATATTATCCCGATGGGTGCCGCCATCTGGTCAGCCAGTGAAGATATGATGATGGATTTTCCACTGTATTTCTTCCTGCGTTTTTTTAATAACCACGGCATGCTCAGTGTTGATGACAGACCCCAGTGGCGGGTTATCAGCAATGGCTCACAGTCATACGTACGGCGTATCCGCGAGGATTTAAATCCACAGAATATTCATCTATCCACACCCGTGGAAAAAGTTGAACGCCACTCAGATCATGTGGTTGTTCACAGTCAGCGCGGCGATGAAACATACAGTCAAACATACAGTCAGGTTATTTTCGCCTGCCACAGTGATCAGGCCCTGAGCATGCTGGCAGAGCCTACTGCGGCAGAGCAGTCTGTCCTCAGCGCCATCCCGTATCAGGAAAACGATGTGGTATTACACACAGACGCATCCGTTTTGCCACAGCATAAAAAAGCCTGGGCTGCCTGGAACTATCATATCGGTCAGAACAGGCAGGATACAGTCGCTGTCACTTACTACATGAACCGCCTGCAGAACTTTGATGATTGCCCGGTGGATTTCTGTGTCACTCTGAACAAAAGCGCTGACATTGATGAAAGTAAAGTCATCCGTCGGTTTTCATACGACCATCCGGTATTCACTTTGGCAGGTATTGCCGCGCAGCAGCGGCACCACGAGATCAGCAATCACAACCGCTCCCACTTCTGCGGCGCTTATTGGTTTAACGGCTTCCATGAAGACGGCGTCGTCAGCGCCCTGCGTGTTACCAAAGCGCTCGGAGTAGAACTGTGAGTAGCGGATTTAACAGCGCGCTGTATACCGGTTGGGTCCGCCATCGCCGTTATACACGGGTCAAAAATGAGCTGAAATACCGTGTTTTTATGATGCTTCTCGATCTGGACGAAGTTGATGACATCATGGCACTTAATCCGCTCTGGCGATCCGGCCCAACAGGGTTCGCGCTGGCGCGCTTTCTGCGCAGTGATTACTTTGCCGCAGATACTGCGCTTGATGACTCAGCGCAGGATCTCAAAGAGTCTGTTACCCGGGCTTTCCGCAACGAATTAAATGAAAATATTGTACGTGTCTGCCTGCTGACCAATATGCGCTATTTTGGCTATCTGGTTAATCCCGTCAGTTTTTACTTTGGCTACCGCCGCGATGGTTCGCTGGCGGGCATTCTTTCCGAAATCACCAATACGCCCTGGGGTGAAAGACACCACTACACCCTTAATACAAAGGGCACATTGAACACACTAAGCGCGCAGAACAGCGGGCCGGGAATCAGCCCGCAACGTGTGCACAGCAACAGCGGCACTCAACGTTATGAATACCGCTTCAAAAAGAATTTCCATGTATCGCCTTTTAATCCGACGGACATGCAATATCGCTGGGTTCTGAATGATCCTGATGATGAATTGCTGATTCATATGGATACATTAACCAGTACCAGTACAAACACAAACGCAAACACCACCAATACCAGTAATAAAGAATCAGCAGGAGCCAATCTGCAACGGGACTTTGATGCCACCATGCGTCTCAGCCGTAAAGAAATAACGACCCGCTCACTTTCAGCGGTACTTATCCGCTTCCCCTTTATGACATTAAAAGTCCTGTGGGGAATTTACTGGAACGCGTTAAAACTGTGGGTGCGCGGCAGCCGCTTTTACGATCATCCGGGCAGCGCCGGTCAGTCTGAGCAATCGACTGACAGCACTAAAGCCCACCCTGAAGATATCCATATCAAAATAAAACCTGTTACTCAGCCAGACAGCTGCAACAGCAGCAAGGAGCAATCATCATGAAAACTATGACGCTTAATCCACAGAACATTCCCTGGCTGGACCGCGTATGCCGCTCAGCGCTCTTCTCCACGCTGAAGCAGCTGCATACCGGACAGATTGCCGTGCAGGAAGGCACTCAGATTACCCGCTTCGGTAATACATCCGATAACTATTTCTGCAGCACCATAGAGATTCACGACTGGGAGGCTTATCGCAATATTGCCCTGAACGGCAGCGTCGGAGCTGGTGAATCTTATATGACGCACGACTGGAGCAGCAGTGATCTGCCCATGCTGATCCGCATTCTGGCGCGTAATAAAGACGTGGTCGACAGCATTGATAGTGGCCTGGCCAATGTTGGTAAGCTGGCACTTAAAGCTTTCCATTCTTTTAACCGCAACACGGAAAAAGGATCGCGTCGCAATATCGCCGCCCATTACGACCTTGGCAACGATATGTTTGAACTCTTCCTCGATCCCACCATGATGTATTCCAGTGGCATATTTCCACACGCGGATGCCAGTATGGAAGAAGCGTCCGTGTATAAGCTGGACCGTATTTGTCAGAAGCTGCAGCTGAGTCCGGATGATCATCTGGTTGAAATAGGCACCGGCTGGGGAAGCATGGCCATTCATGCCGCGAAGCATTATGGCTGTAAGGTAACAACCACCACCATTTCCGAAGAGCAGTATGCCTGGGCAGAGCGCCACGTTAAGGAAGAAGGTCTTGAAGCCGAAATCACCCTGCTGAAAAAAGACTACCGCGCCTTAGAAGGCCAGTTCGATAAACTGGTATCTGTTGAAATGATTGAAGCCGTGGGCTACGAATATCTGGATACCTATATTGCTACCTGCTCCCGCTTGCTGAAAGCAGATGGCATCGGTCTTATTCAGGCCATTACCATTGATGATCAGCGCTATGAGCAGGCCAAAAAAGAAGTCGATTTTATTAAACGCTATATTTTCCCGGGCAGTTTTATTCCCTGCGTTACCGCCATCAGTCAGTCATTGGCCCGCTGCAGCGATATGAAGCTTATCCACTTGGAAGATATTACCCCTCATTACGCCAGAACCCTGAACCGCTGGCGCGAGCGCTTTCTGCAGAATCAGTCCGACATTAAAGCACTGGGCTATGACGATACCTTTATTCGTCTGTGGGATTTTTATTTTGCCTACTGCGAAGGAGGTTTTGAGGAACGTGTGATTGGTGACGTACAGCTGATGTTTGCCAAACCACTGAACCGTCGCGCTCCGCTGCTCGGAAACCTGCCTTCGTGATCATTAATGCACTGGCATTTCAGGTGTGCTGGCTGGCCTGCGTTATTGGTGGTACGCCCTTTGCGCTTGTTTCAGTGTCGGCATTTTTCATCTGGCACAAAGGCCACTTAAAGCCACGGGAAATGTGGCTGCTGGCGGCGGTGACTCTGTTCGGTTGTTTATGGGACACCCTGCTGCTGCAACTCGGGTTTATCAGCCTGCCGCCTGCAGCAAGGTTGTATACAGCGCAGATCATTCCCGTCTGGCTGCTGTTGTTGTGGCTGGCATTTGCCATGACTCTGTGGCACTCACTGCGCTGGTGCAGCACACGCCCATGGCTTGCCGCAGTATGCGGCGCCATCGCAGCACCACTGAGTTATCTGGCTGGTGAGCGTCTGGGCGCACTGCAGCTCAGCGCGCAGGCTCCGTTCTGGATTGCCGCTGGCTGGACAGTCATGATGACAACTGTTGCCTTGATTACACGCCGGCAAGGCACTGTCCTGTATGGCAGCAATGGCAAGGACAGCAGAGACAGCACGGGTATCGCCGCCCATGGAGAATGGAATGAATAACAAGCGATTGCCTTGTTCCTATAAATTTTCACCCCAGTCTGTTTCCGGCACGCTGGTGAGCAGCCTGTATATACTCTTCGCCCTATTGTGTTCAGCGGCTGCCAACGCAGAAGTCATCCGCTTTTATGGCGAAGCATTCGCTCTGAACAGCAGATCTGAGCAGACTGCAGAAAATACGGAAAAAGAACCCGATTTGCTTTACCGTGAATATCATACGCTGCGCTATAAAGAAGACACCCTGCTTTACCGCCACGTTGAATACCGTGACCCGTCGGGCGAACTGATTGCCAGTAAAGAAAATTTTTATCACAGCTCCGGCCTTACGCCGGATTTTACTCTGCAGGATCACCGCCGCGAATATTACGAATCGGCGGTTATATCTCCGGGTAAAATTCAGATGACGTTAAAAGAACCCGGAGAGAAGAAAAAACAAAAACGTATGTCTGCGCCAGATAATCTGGTTGTGGATGCCGGGTTTGATAATCTGATTCAGCAACGCTGGAATGATCTTATCAACGGCCAGCCGGTGGACTTCGGGTTTGCATCTCCAGCACGTCAAAGCCTGATCGGTTTCCGCTTAACACTGGATTCCATCGACGGTCAGCAGGTCAACTTTAAAATGACACTGTCATCAAGGCTGCTGGCCTGGTTGGTTGATCCCCTGTTTCTGCGCTATGACCGAACAACCCGGCGCCTGCTCAGCTATCAGGGACTCACCAATATTGCTGACATCAGTGATGGTGCCGATGCAGAAAACTACAACGCCATTATCCGCTATCACTATGACTGATAAAGACGGAGTAAAAGAAAGGTAAAAACAGTCGCTCTTCCAGCGCTTATTCATATAAGGTTCAGGCTGCTCTGGCAAAGTAACAGGAAAATCAGCCGACGTTTGCGGCTGCCGTTCACAGTTAAGGGACCTGATGATGAAACGTTTTGCCAAATATTTCCTGATATCTCCGGCACTTATACCACTCGCGCAGGCGCTGGCAGATACTGATATCACAGCTGCGGCCACAGAACAGATTGAGCTGGATACTGTACAGGTTTCTGGTCAGCAGGAACCACTGACCCGCATCAGCGTGGAAAAGCTGCTGCGTGTGCCAGGCAGCGGTAATGATCCACTTGGTGCCGTGCAGTCACTGCCCGGCGTCACCTTTGGTAATGGCAACAGTTCAGAACCTGCGGTGCGGGGTTCGTCGCCGGATGACAACGATTACATCATCGACTTTATTCCCGTCGGCTATATTTTTCACAGTGACGGCAGCAGCATTCTTAACGACAACACAGTGGCAGACTTTCTGCTGGAGACGGCTGCCTTTCCCGCGCAATACAACAACGCCACTGGCGCGGTTATCGAAGCGACTTCCCGTTCACCGTATTACGATCGCCGCCAGATCGTCGTTGATGCCAGCTTTCTGAAGGCCGGTTTCTTTTACGAGCAGCCGGTGACTGAAAACCAGAGCTTCTACATTGCCGCGCGCCAGAGCCTGTTTCAGTTTTATATCGAAAATTTCCTCGATGATGAGGACTTTGAACTGACCACTCTGCCCGAATACTACGATTATCAGGGTAAGTATGAGATTCGCCTGAACGATACCGATACGCTGTCGCTGCAGGCCATCGGATCGCGCGATAAAGCCGGAATCAAGTTTGATGACGACTCGGATCAGGTGCTGCAGAACCCAGGCCTCGCCGGCAATTTGTCCTTTGAAGCTTACTTCAACAGTCAGGGGCTGGTGTGGGACAAACTCTACAACAGTGGTATGAGCCACAAAGTCGCTCTCTCTCACCTGGAACAGAAACTGGATTTCAATATCGGGGCCGCGGGCTTCGTTAAGGTCAAAAATGACAGTTACAACCTGCGCAGTCTGTTTATTTACCCACTGAGTTTCCGCCACGAATTACAGTGGGGTGCAGAGGCCACTGAGAGCCATGTGTCGTATCAGGGCATATTCACCGCCGATCCCTGTGATGAATTCGATCCCGACTGCCGCCTGCTGCCAGATGCAGAAACCATCAGCGGCAGTGGTAAGCCTGTTATTTATGATTACGACGCTCATGTTGCTGATGCATGGAGTGTCACCCAGAACTGGACTCTGACCCCGGGAGTCGCCTGGTCATGGGATGATCTGACCGAACAGACCTTTGTTGAACCCCGCCTGCAGAGCCGCTGGCAGGTACGTGACAACTGGTGGTTTACCCAGGCCTATGGCCAGCATCACATACGTCCGGACAATATCAGCACCTTTTTGCCCGAATTCGGTAACCCGGATCTCGAACAACCGGAAGCTGACCACTATGAACTGGGGCTGGAAAACCAGATTCGGGACGATCTTTTCTGGAAATTCGAAGTATATTACAAAAAATTGGACAAACTTATCGTCTCACGCGAAAACAAGGACGTTTTTTACCCTTCTTTGACGGATGCGGAGTATCTCAACCTGCCACGCTACACCAATGAAGCCGACGGACACGCCTGGGGTGGTGAGATTTTTATCAACAAGAACCTGAGTGAGCGCTGGTATGGCTGGCTGTCAGTGGCTTATGCCCGCACCGAACGCCGGAACAAACTGACCGGAGAAGACTTCCGCTACAGCTATGATCAGCCGGTTATCATCAACACCGTGGCGAATTATCAGCTGACCAGCAGCGTAGATATCGGCTTGAAATGGCGCTTCCAGAGCGGTCAGCTGATTACCCCGCTGCAATATGCGGAAGCCGACGACGATATTGCCGGCCTCTACAACCCGGTTTACGGTGAGCTTAATTCCCGCCGCCTGCCGGCTTATCACCGCCTGGATGTGCGCCTCGATAAGGCCCTGACGACCGCTTCAGGCTGGGATCTGAATCTCTATGCGGAAGTTCTGAACCTGTACAACCGCGCTAACGTTACCGGCTATCAGTACGAAAATGCCGATTATAGCGACCGCGAAGAGGTCACTGATCTGCCATTGATTGTCTCATTTGGAATAAAAGCGGCGCTCTGAGCGCCGCACTACGCGTATTTACCTATCTTTACACTCGTAATTTTTCGCAATAATTCTGTCGCAAATTTCCACGATTGGTCAGTCCAAAGCAATAAAGCGAAAAATCAGAACGTATTGTTCGAATAATTGCTTAGGAAAGTTGTTTGAATTCCGCTAATCTCAGCAACATTAATCATATTGTTCCACTTTTATTGAGAATTTACTCAATTCAAGCCAAAGCTGACCAGGAGGTCAAGATGCAGATAGGTAAGCGTGAAGAGTTCGATCTGAATGAAATGGCGATCTTCGTGCATGTGGTAGAAGCAGGCAGTTTCACTGGTGCAGCCAAGAACCTTGGCCTGCCGAAATCCACGGTGAGCCGCAAGATTACGCAGCTGGAAGAGCGCCTCGGCGTCCGCCTGATCCAGCGTACCACCCGCAGCCTGCGTCTTACAGACACGGGGAACGCTTACTACAATCAGTGTGCCCGCATTCTTGGCGAAATTGAAGAAGCCAACATCGCCGTTACCCAGATGCAAAGCACACCAACCGGTACCCTGCGTCTGACCGCCCCTCTGCTGTTTGGTTCGACTGTGCTTTCCGGCCTGGTCGCTGAATATATGGATCAGCACCCACAGGTTACTGTGGATATGATTCTGTCTGACCAGTGTCTGGATCTGGTGCAGGAAGGCGTCGACATCGCTTTCCGCATCGGTCAGCTGGAAGACTCCTCTCTTATTGGCCGTTATCTTGGTGACGTTCGCGGCATCCTGTGCGCCAGCCCTGACTACATTGCAGCCCATGGTACGCCAACCAATCCGGAACAACTGAGCGACCACCAGCTGATGACTCAGACTTCCTGGAACAACTGGACGATGCAAAGCCCGGACGATGAACCAATGACGGTTCAGGTCAAACCACGCCTGCAGGTAAATGACTTCGCCAGTCTGTATACGCTCGCGCTGTCAGGTGCGGGTATTGCACCACTGCCACTGCTGATTGCTTCTCCTGCAATCCGTTCCGGTGATCTGGTTCCGCTACTGCCTGACTGGCCTTTTGAAGCCGCGCCTATCCATGCGCTGTATCCAAGTAACCGTCACCTGTCAGCGAAAGTGCGCAGCTTCATTGATTTCATTATCGAAAGCATCCGTCCTACCCCACCATGGGAAGTGGAACTGGCCGATGGCCCAAGTGCTGTTGCTTCCTGAGCATGATCCAAAAAAAACGCCGCAATTGCGGCGTTTTTTTTATTCTGCTGCGGCAGGTTAACTGCCTGCCGGTAAGCGTGACAGCAACTGCTGAACCTTTTCCGGATCGGCGTGCTCATCGGCAAAAACCTGGTCCATCATATTCAGGAAAACGTGCAGGTCGGCATCGACCCGGACACCTTCACTGAACACATTGCCGGTTTCATCAATGCCTTTTTCCATAATCTTCTGCAATTCCGCTTCCTGGTGCTCATCCATACCAAGATACTGCAGGCTGGAATCAACACCGTCGGCCATATTTTCCACCACATCGGCGATACGGCGCATGATTTCCTGATAGCGGGTATCCACATCTTCCATCACAGTTTTCAGCTGCTGACTCAGTCTGCGCACTAACTCACTTTCCAGTGACAGGGCGACCAGATTGTCCAGTGATTCAATACGGGCATCAGCCCCCTGCAGCAGAGAAAATACATTGTCTTTAATTGCGCCGTATTTTTTATCGTCATCCACCGGCATATTTTTTACCAGCAACGAAACGCGGCCGTAATTCATAATGGAGCGCTTACCAAAATCCACGTAGCGCCCCTGATCTGCACACTGCGCCAGCAATACGGATTCCATTTCTTTGGCCATGCCATTGGCTTCCATATTTTTTACGCCGCCTTTACTGCGCATTTGCAGACTGCAGTTAAGACCATAGTTCTTTAATGACTGAAACAGCCGCATGCCCAGCTCGTCGAGATTATCGCAGCGGTTAACATCCAGTAAGAACTGCACGTTCACACCGAGGTCGGAGGTATCCGACATGGCGATAAACGCCATCTGGTGCGCCTGCTCTAACTGCTGTTTGAGCTGATCATTAGCAACTTTATTGAACAGTACCCGGTCCAGCCGTGCCTTCAGCTCGACCATATCATCCCGGGTCAGGTAGTCATCACACCCGGCTTCATAGGCCTGCATTTTGTAATCGAGGTTATCCTGCTCAGCGAGCAGCACGACGGGCATGTCGACACTTTTTTTCAGTGCGACACAGGCTTCAAGTGTGGGTTCGCTGCCGAGCGCGGCCAGATCCAGCAGGATTAATTTGGCATCCTCGTGCCCGGCGGTTTCAGCTGCAGCAGACGCACTGTCCACCATAAACAGCTGATATTTATCGCCAAGAAGTTGTTCAAGCTGTGCGTCCTGGCTATGGCCAAGCACGACTGCTTTGTAGCCTTTATTCATAGTTAACTCACAGATATCCATAATCCATGTTTAGACCAGAATAGACTCACCTGCCAGTTTGTGCAGGGAATTGCGGCTATTACTCAGACAATAACAGGGGAAAATACCTTATAAATATTTTTATAAGCAATTATCCGTCAGATAAGGTGCAGTTCCTGCGCCAGGTGAATTGCCTGGGTGCGGCTCTTGGCTCCCAGCTTCACATTAATTTTCCGCGCATGGGTTTTCACGGTGTGCAGAGAGATAAACAACTGATCTGCGATTTCCTGATTGGACAGGCCCTCAGCAATTTTGTGCAGGACCTCCAGTTCCCGCTCACTGAGCGCCGCTTTAATGTCGTCGTTGAGCAGGAGTTCCTGATCAGCACCGGCAGACTCATCATCGCTGTTAAGTAAGGATGTATTGAGTGCCGGAATCCATTGAATGAAATGCTTGCCGACACCACGCTCGCTGAGAGCACGCAACGCCTGATTGAGACTGGCGGGGGCATCATTCTGCTGCTGGCGTAAGGCTTCAGAGCGGATCAGCCGCAGAATAAGCGAGGCCAGACCGTGACTGAACTGCTTCAGCCCCTCATCCATCAGAGCCACACATTCCTGTGTGCGCCCTTCCAGCAACATGATCCGGCCTTCAGTCAGCAGCGCAAACGCCGGTAACAAGGGAAATACTTCCGGCCGTGGCAACTGCGCCCAGCTGCGTCCACTCATCACCTGATCCAGCACCGCCTGTGCGCGGGCGGTTTTCCCCTGAAATATCCAGATATTGGCTTTGACCAGCTCCAGCCACTGATAGCCGCCCGGCTCAACCCGCCAACGCTGCATCAGCCGGCCGGCAGCACCTATGGTTTCCAACGCTACAGAATACTCACCTTTTGCTGCAGCGCGCAGCGCCGATACGGCGTAGCCATAGCAGACCGTAATGTCGTGCACGCCCAGTGCAGCACTGATTCCCTGTTGCAGGCTTTCTTCCAGCTGTTCTGAGTCTTCATCCCGCAGCCACAACTGCATGGCACGGTAAATCAGTAACCGCCCCCGGGGCAGACGTTCGCCTTCCGTCGCTTCACCACTGAGCAGTGCCAGGCCATGCTCAGTCAGTCTGGAACTCTGCTCCATATTGCCGCGGTTCAGCTCAATACGGGCATAATCAAACAGCGTGAGTGCTTCCATCGCCGGGGCCTGATACTGACGGGAAAGATCCTGCGCCAGCCGGTTCCACATGCGTGCGCCTTCCGGGTCCTGAGCAGCCAGATACAGGTGTGCCAGCGTCGAACTCATCAGAATACGCAGGGTGTACCGCTCCGCCGGCAGATTCTCCAGTGCCAGGCGGCACTTTTCTTCCGCCAGCGTTGTGCTGCCTTCCAGCCAGAACAGATAGCCCTGCAGGGCATCCTCTTCGTAAGACTGCAGCTGCTTCTGTAACAACAGCTGATTCAGCAACGCTGTCGCCTTATCTTTCTGTTGTGTCAGCAGCCATACCCAACAGGCGATGGACATCAGTCTCGGTGAGCGCTGCAGAATGTCATCACCCAGTACCTCGAACCAGGCCAGCAAACCGGCGATATCCAGATTGGCTAGGATATTTTCGGCTTCCTGTTCCACCCAGGGCTGAATTTCTTCTCCCATACCGGCCTGCCCGGCATGACGCAGCGCCGCAACCGGCGCGCCATGAAAGCTGAGCCAGTCGAAGGCTTTACGGTGCAGCTGCTGGCGCTGTGATACCGGCAGCTGATGCTCCAGCAAGCAGGTCATCACCGGATGAACCCGATACCAGTCAGGACGCGGCAGCTGTGATTCGATAAACAGATTGAGGCGCAGAGCCTGCTGCAAAAACGGGTGATAATTGCTGTCGAGGCAGTTCTGCAGCATGGCTTCACTGAAGGTCCCCAACACTGCCGCCTGCTGAATAAAGCGCTGCAGACCGGAATCCAGGCCATGCAGGCTCTCGCCTTCGAGATAGTCGCTGAGTTCTTCCTGAGCCAGCATGACCGGCGGCTCCTCCGGTTTACCGGCAGCGCGATAACAGGCCAGCCATACCGCCAGTCCGGCTGGCCAGCCCTGCAAACGGCGCATCAGCTGCGGTACGTAACGGGCGGGAGCAGCCACATCGTGCTGTAACAGTAACTGCTGGGCCTGATCATCGGTAAAGGCAATATCCGCGGACGTCAGCCAGGTAAGACGGGGATTAAGACGCAGCCGGCCAAGATGCGCCGGGGTAAACCGTGAGGCCAGCAACATCTGCACACCGGACGGCAGCTGTTCAATCATCAGATTGAGCACCTGAAAACTGTCGCTGTCATGCAGCGCATGGACGTCATCAAAGCACAGCAGCAGACGACTGCCAAAACCGGCCAGCTCCTGCAACCAGAGCATCAGCACCTGCTCCGTATCCACCTGACCGCGGCGGCGGGTTTCATGCCAGTGCGCCAGCGCATCGGTGGCAATGCCCGGCAACTGATGTTCCGCCGCTTCGAGAAAATGACGCAGAAAATTTTCTGCCGGACTGTCACGGTTATCCAGTGTCAGCCAGATCACTGAGATCCCCCGGCCGCCGATATGACGGACATAATCACCCATCAGCACACTTTTGCCATAACCGGCGGGCGCATTGAGCCATACCACAGCAGTTTTCTGCAGGGCACTGTGTAATAAAGGGGAGCGGTCTATACCAGACAGGGGTGGCTCCGGGATCTGCCCCTTGCGGGCAACCCAGGCGGCAACTGCACGCTTGTCCAGAGACTCCAGCCAGGGTGATGGGCTGGTTTCTGCAGGCGTCGATATAACCATACTCAGTGACTCAACTATTCTTTTTGGCTTCCCTGTAGCGGCCACATTTTACCCCAAGAATCACTGATGAGGGTGGTAAAAGTACTGATGCGGACATAAAAAAAGCCAGCACGAAGCTGGCTTTTTCACGCCGCAGCGGATTACTCAGCCGGTGCAGCTTCTTCGAGCAGAGTTTTCAGTTCACCCTTTTCGTGCATCTCGGTGATGATGTCACAACCACCGACCAGTTCACCGTTAACCCACAGCTGCGGGAAGGTTGGCCAGTTAGCGAATACTGGCAGGTTTGCGCGCACTTCCGGGTTGGACAGAACATCCACGTATGCGAACTTCTGACCACACTCCATAACCGCCTGCACAGTACGGGCAGAAAAGCCGCACATAGGCTGGTTAGGGGAGCCTTTCATGTACAGCAGGATCGGGTTACTTTCGACCTGTTCTTTCAGAACGTCCATAATTTCCATGGTGCTATCTCTCAATCTGAATGGATGTTTGCTCTATATTAACAGCAGCTGGCCCCATTCTATCACAAGCAAATAACCGACTGCAGACGTTGGATTTCAACGCATCCGAATTACCAGATCATGCAAATCAGCGGCAATTTTCTGAATATCGCCGACATCATCTGCGGTGTGGTTGCCGGACAGCATGCTTTCTTCCGCCAGTTCATTGATTCGCACTACCTGACGGGCAATATCATCGGATACCTGCACCTGTTCTTCCACAGATGCCGCCATCTGAATCGACATATCAGCGATGCGGGCGATGGAGCCTGCGATATCATCCAGCGCCTGTTCCGCTTCAATGATACTGAGCAGCCCGTCATCGGCCGCCCCCACGCCACCATAAGCCACTTCGACCGAGTGATCACTGAGTTTGACCAGATCGGTGACAACGGAATAAATTTCGGAGGTGGAATCGCGGGTGCGCATGGCCAGCTGCCGGACTTCATCGGCAACCACGGCAAAACCACGCCCCTGCTCACCGGCCCGGGCCGCTTCAATGGCCGCATTCAATGCCAGCAGATTGGTCTGTTCCGCTACCTGTTCAATCACTTTCGCCGCCTGGGAGATCTTTGCCGTCTGCTCTGCCACACCAGACACCGCCGCACGGATGGTGTCTACTTTCTGCTTCAGGCCTTCAATCGATTCCCGGGTTTTTCCCACGACCTCACGACCGGACTGCGACTGATCCCGCGCTTCTGCTGAATAGCCAGCGGTGTTCTGCACATTCCCGGAGATCTCATTAATAGCCGCCGACATCTGCTGCACCGCCGTCGCTGTGCCTGTCGTTTCATCCCGCTGATAACGCAGGGCATCGCAGGTTGTCTGTACGGATTTAAGCGAGCTGTCCGCACTACCGCGAACCTGCTCTGCGGCGTAGCCAATACGCGTCAGAAGCGTGTCCATAAAGCGCTGCAGACTCATAATTGCTACCTGAATGCGGCCGTTATCGCCGACATCTTTGGTGTAAGCAGCAACCGTCAGATCATTACACACATAAGCATCCAGACCATGCCTCAGAGCGCGAAGCGTGTTCCGCTGTGATTTAAATCCAACCACAGCACTGATAAGAGCACCCGTCAGCATCAGCAGCCAGGCACCAAATAACTGACCGGATGCCGCAAGCGCAGAGGAAGCGAGCACGGCCAGCAGCATCAGAATGGCCGCTGGCGGAACAGCAGCCCATGGGCGGCGCCAGCTTTTGCCGGCATTAATTTTTTTGTAGAGGGCATCAGCCCGCTCCACATCGGCACGTGCCGGGCATACCCTTACAGATTCATAGCCAATAGTCTGGCCATTGTCGCGCAAGGGAGTAACGTAGGCGCTGACCCAGTAAAAATCGCCGTTTTTACAGCGGTTTTTGACCATCCCCATCCATGGCTTGCCATTTTTAAGATGCTGCCACATATCATCGAAAGCCGCGGCTGGCATATCCGGATGACGCACCAGATTATGAGGCTGACCAATCAGCTCTTCGCGGCTGTAACCGCTGATTTTTACAAATTCATCGTTGCAATCAGTGATCACACCTTTGAGATTGGTGGACGATATTAATTTCTGCTGCCCGGAAAAGGTTACTTCCCTGTCAGTGACTGGCTGGTTGTTTCTCATACGCGTTCCCCAAAAACCATGCATCTAAGCATAGACACTATTCAGCAATTTTCAGGAACTGTCAGAAGCGTCAGTTTGACAACAAAAGTATGAGATTTTACCGCGCAACAAGGTACGGAAGTACCACCCAATTAACTGCCATCCACCGCACCATAACCACCACCGCCCGGGGTGTGTACACAGAATATATCACCGGCCTGCAGTTCTGCCTGGGCGCAGCCCGGCAGTGATTCCATACGCCCGTCACGGCGCAGAACAAAGTTAACACCGGGCCGTCCTTCTCCACCGCCAGCCAGACCGGCCACCGGTACCTGACGATGGCCACTGATAATATTGGCGGTCATGTCTTTAAGAAAACGGATATGCCGTTCAACACCATCGCCGCCGGAAAATAAACCTTCTCCGCCAGATTGTGGACGCAGGCTGAAATGCTCTAGTACAACCGGAAAACGTTGTTCGAGAATTTCCGGATCCGTCAGACGGGAATTGGTCATGTGCGCATGCACACCACTGGCACCGGCCCCCAAAACACTCGCTCCAATGCCGCCGCACAGCGTTTCGTAGTACTGATGCTGTTCATCACCAAAGGTGAAATTATTATTGGTTCCCTGACTGCCGGCCATTAAGTCCAACGCCTGCATAATGACATCCACCAGATACTGAGCCGTTTCCACATTGCCGGACACCACGGCCGCAGGATATTGCGGCGCAACGATGGACTGCTCTGGTACTACCACGTCCAATGCGCGGAAAAACCCTGCATTCAATGGCATAGGTCGCGATACCAGTGCCCGGAAACAATAGAGCACAGCCGCCATCACTACCGATGTCGGTGCATTAAAATTACCCGGATGTTGTTTTTGATTGGCGCGATATTGGGTGCCACTGAAATCTACCAGCGCGCTGCGCGTCTGCTGATCGACGTTAATCTGCACACTGAATTGCGTACCGTCATCCATCACAGCCTGTGCTTTGCCGGACGGCAACTCCGCCAGGCAGGCACGCAGGGTTTCTTCGGCATTATCCATAACATGCTGCATATAGGCATGCACGTGACTGACGCCATACTGATCACACAACGCCTGCAATTCTGCCGCACCTTTTTCACAGGCAGCCAGCTGGGCGCTGAGATCCGCGATATTCTGATCCGGGTTACGCGCCGGATATTTTGCTGCCGCCATGACCTCACGGAGAGCGGCTTCCTGCAGCACGCCGTCACGCATCAGCACCAGGTTATCCAGCAATACGCCCTCTTCTTCAATATGCTGGCTGCGTGCGGGCATCGAGCCCGGTGAAATACCACCAATATCCGCATGATGGCCACGCGCTGCGACGTAAAAATCGGCTTTTTTATTCTGACGTTCTTCCGCTGGATTTCCTGTAGAAATAAATACCGGTTTAACCACGGTAATATCCGGCAAATGAGTACCGCCGTTATAGGGCGTATTCAGAACGAAAGCATCGCCGGGCTGCATCTTCGGATGATCGCGCATTACTACTTTAATACTTTCACTCATAGAGCCTAAATGCACCGGAATATGTGGCGCATTGGCCACCAGTTCTCCGTTAATATCGAACAGCGCACAGGAGAAATCCAGCCGCTCTTTAATGTTGACGCTGCTGGCGGTTTTCTCCAGCACAAAGCCCATCTGCTCTGCCACCGACATAAACAGATTATTAAAAATCTCCAGCTGTACCGGATCACGCTCAGCGGAATGTCTGCTGATGTCAGCGGGATTTTCTGAGACGGAATCCGTCTGCTTTTCCGTCGTTTCCGTCGTTTCCGTCGTTTCCGTCGTTTCCGTCGTTTCCGTCGTTTCCGTCGTTTCCGTCGTTTCCAACTTTTCTAACAACAGCGCCAGTGAAGGTAATACCGTCAGTTGCCAATCAGGTTCCACCACAATGGTGCTGTTGTTGTCTGTGATCAGCAATGGACCCTGCAATATTTGTCCAGCCGTTAACCCGGTACGGGCGTATACATCTGCGCCTTGCCATTGCCCCTGCATAAATAATTCTGTTTGCTGTGAGCTGACTGCAGAGAAAGCTGCGGCACTTTCCTGAGATAAAGAAATATCCGGCACAGCCTGTCCGCCGGAAATAATTTCCAGCTGTACAGCATCGAGCACAATGGGCTTATTAAGACTGTTAAAGCCAAACAGTTTTTTATGCTGCTCTGCAAAGGTCCGGCGCATGTCGTCTTCACTGGTGAGCGCTGTAAGCAGTTGAGTATCCGAGCCCTGATAGCGCAGATATGCCCTCTGGATAATCTCAACATCCGCCGCAGCAAACGAAGGCTGTTGGCTGCGTGATTGATGAACTTGTTTAAGCTGCTCAATTTTCGCCTGGGCAATCTTAAGCGTCTCGGTGTTTAAAGGTTGCTCAACGGCTTCATCTGCCAGCCAGCGCTGTTGCGCCAGACCGATACCAAACGCCGACAGTACGCCAGCAAAGGGATGCAGATAAACCTGCGCCATATTCAGAGCATCTGCCACCAGACAGGCATGCTGAGCACCAGCACCACCAAAGGCATTCAGAACATAGCTGCGCACGTCGTAACCACGCTGCACTGAGATTTTTTTCACCGCCTGCGCCATATTATCCACCGCCACCGCCAGAAAACTTTCGGCAATCGTTTCAATGGCATAATCCAGCCCCGTCTGCGCGTTTATTTCAGCCGCCAGTTGGGTAAATTTTTCTTTAACAACGCCGTAGTCCAGCGGCTGATTCTGTTGCCCACCAAAGACAGACGGAAAAAATTCGGGCTGTACTTTGCCCAGCAGTACATTGCAATCGGTCACCGTCAACGGTCCACCGTTGCGATAACAGGCAGGTCCGGGATAAGCCCCTGCACTTTCCGGCCCCACCTGAAAACGACCGTCACTGAAATGCACAATGGAACCGCCGCCAGCCGCAACGGTATGAATATTCATCATAGGCACACGCAGATGAATGCCGTTCACTTCGGTTAAATCTGCACGCTCAAGCTCACCGGAGTAATGACTGACATCGGTGGATGTTCCGCCCATATCAAAACCGACAATATGGTTAAAACCATCGGCCTGAGCAGTTCGTACCATGCCAACCACACCACCGGCCGGACCGGAGAGTACCGCATCTTTTCCCTGAAAATCGGCTGCGTCGGCAAGACCACCATTAGACTGCATAAACTGCAGTTGCGAAGGCGGCAGGGCATGACTTACCTGATCGACATAATGACGCAGTACAGGTGAGAGGTAGGCATCAGCCACGGTGGTATCACCGCGGGGAATCAACTTGATCAGTGGACTGGTCTGACTGCTCAGCGAGATCTGTTTAAAGCCGAGCTGTTGCGCCAGTTCCGCAATTCGCTGCTCGTGCTGAGGGTATTTGTAGGCATGTATCAACACCACGGCAATGCTGTTGAAACCGGCGTTACGAGCCTCCAGCAACTGCACCAGAAGAGCCTCTTCATCCAGCGCATAGTCGATACCACCGTCGGCGAGAATACGTTCCGGCACTTCATAAACACGCTCGTACAGAGGCTCTGCTTTATCAATGCGGATCGCAAAAATATCCGTGCGGGTCTGATAACCAATACGTAACTGATCGCGCAGTCCGGCGGTAATAAACAGCGCCACCCGCTCGCCTTTACGTTCCAGCAGGGCATTGGTGGCGACGGTGGTACCCATTTTAATACTGCCGATCGCCTGGGGCTGATCAGCATGCTGTGCCTGCAGGCGGCGTACACCTTCCACCGCAGCATCCTGATAATGTTCAGGATTCTCTGACAGCAGTTTATAGCTGAGTAGATCGCCCTTTGGCGTCAGGGCCACGATGTCGGTAAAAGTACCGCCACGATCGATCCAGAATTGCCAGTCGGATGCCGTGGTTGATGCGGATTCAGGTACAGATGCAGTGGTTGATGCGGGCATAGGCGTATAACGATGAGAGGCTGCCAGTGAAGCCGCTATAGTAACTCATAAACAGCGCATGAGTACTTCGGCTTCTCCGGCAGATCAGAACGGCAACAGCATACCCGTTTCAGTGATCAGGCAAGTCTGTTCTGAGCAATATAGGCCTGAGTGGCGTTCAGCGCTTTAACGAACATATCCACCATCTCATCGATCTGTGCTTCGGTGATGATCAATGGCGGGCAGAATGCGATGGCAGTACCCACGTCACGCAGTATCAGACCTTCCTGCTGACAGGCGCGACGCATAAAGTCAGACACGTCCATTGGATAAGCCTGATTTGTCTCTTTGTTCTGTAATTCCACCGCCGCCATCAGACCGCGACCACGGATTTCACCGACGATCGGATGATCACTCAAACCCTGCAGTTTTTCCATCAGATACGCACCACGTTCAGCGGCCTGGCCGAAGATATTATCGCGCTCGTAAATCTCCAGGGTTTTCAGTGCAACCGCGGCGGCTACCGGGTGGCAGGAATAGGTGTAACCGTGGCCGAAAACACCAATCTTATTGCTGGGCTCAACCATGGCATCGTATATATCACCGCGAATAATAGCTGCGCTGATCGGCTGGTAAGCAGAAGACAGTTGCTTGGCAACACTCATCAGATCCGGAGCACCAATATTCATGGTGTCACAGCCAAAGGCATTACCAGTTCGGCCAAAGCCTGTGATAACTTCGTCAGCCCAGAAGAAAATATCGTATTTTTTCAACAGTGCCCGGACTTTTTCATAATAACCGTCAGGTGCAACAATCACCCCGCTGGCACCGGTAATCGGCTCAGCAATAAATGCCGCAATGGTTTCCGGGCCTTCTGCCAGAATCTGTTCTTCCAGATGATTTACAATGCGCTCAACGAATTGCGCTTCACTCTCACCCGGTAAATGGTTGCGGTAATAATAAGGGGCATCTGTGCGGATAATACCCAACTCGTTGATCGGCAGATCAAAATTGGTGTGGTTTACTTCCAGCCCTGTCAGACAGGCAGCTCCCATGGTAATACCATGGTAAGAGCTTTCCCGGGCAATGATTTTTTTCTTCTCAGGCTTACCGATCGCATTAAAGTAATAACGCAGCATTTTCATCTGCGTGTCATTGGCATCACTGCCGGAATTACCGAAAAAGATGTGCGGGTTTTCCACCGGCACCATAGATGCCAGCTTTTCTGCCAGCGCCTGACCAGCAGGATGGCTCTTACCAAAGAACATAGAAGCATAGGACAACTCATGCATTTGCTTTGTCGCCGCTTCGATCAGCTCGCCATTGTTGTAACCCAATGCGGTACACCACAAGCCTGCCATACCTTCCAGATAGCGGTTACCCTGGTCGTCGTAAACATACACCCCATCACCTCGGGTAATGGTCAGGGTTACCCCTGTCTTCAGGTTAGTAATGGGATAAATAATCGTGCTCATTGGGTCTCCTGCACATTTATAACCGTGCATATTAAGTCATACATTTGTTTAAGTTTTGCTCAGGCACTCTCACATGATCATTCTGTGAGTGAGTGCACTTTTAACGGAAAGATAGCAAACGCCTGTCCATCATCACCATCGTATAATTCTTGGTTCAGCATCAGTTTAATTAATGCAACCCGCAATCTGCATGCACCAAAACAATCCAATAAGCACAAAACCAGTGCGGAAAATCCACATATCAGATCCCCTCACACCACTCTGAAGCAGATAACCCACCATCGTACCGTGCATTACAGAACTGGCAGACTCTATGCATCAGAAATAGTTTTACCGATCACATTCTGAATCAGGTTTTCTTATAGCCAGGTCTGAAACGGGCACTGAAACCCGCCCTAACGCATCTGAAAACAGGCATCCACCATGAGCATGATGAACTTTACCCTTAAGCAGCTGCGCTACTTTACCGTTGCCGGAGAACACCGCAGCGTCACCAAAGCGGCTGAACTACTGTATGTTTCACAACCATCGATCTCCTCTGCCATTCTCCATCTGGAAGAAGTAACCGGACTGCAACTGTTTATCCGCCATCACGCTCAGGGCCTGAGCCTGACGCCACAGGGGCAGCAGTTTTACCGGCGCGCCCGTAAGCTGCTGCGAGAAGCGGAAGAGCTGTCACAATTTGCCAGCAGCCTGGGCAGCGACATATCAGGTACGCTGAACATTGTGGGATTCCCAACCTTTACCTCGCTGATGATGCCCTCTCTGATCAAAGAATTTGTTGAGCGTTACCCCGACGTGTATGTCGACTGCCAGGAAATGCCGCAGAAAGAACTGATCCAGAATATTCTCGACTGCAATTATGAAATCGGCGTCACCTACGACATGGAGCTGCCGACAAATATTGAGTTTCAGCCACTGGTATCACTGCCGCCATTTGCCGTCGTCAGCCATGATCATGAATTGGCGCAGCGAGAATCCGTATCTATTAAGGAACTGGCAGATATGCCGATGGTCATGCTCGACTGGCCCGTCAGCCGCCAATACTTTATGTCACTGTTTATCTCCCGCGACCTCAGGCCTGAATGCCGTTACCGCACTCAATCGCTGACGATGGCGCGTGGCATGGTTGCCAATGGTTTCGGTTATTCTCTGTTTAACATGCCGCTCTCCAGCGATATGGCACTCGATGGTACACGGTTAAAAGCCATCCGAATTGAAGAAGAATTGACACCTTTGACCATGGGCGTGGTGAAACTGGCTCAGTCGCGGACCACCCCTGCAGCCGATGCTTTTATTGAATTACTGAAGGATTCCGTCAGTGATCATCCGCCGCAGAAGGCTACAGCAAAAACACAGAAGATCAGCGCCTGAGCTGTATAAAAAAAACCAAAACACTGCACAGGAAATCCGTATAGGCGCCTGACAGTAAACATGATTTGATGATTTAAATTTTCCGGTGGAGCTTTTAGCCGATGTCCGAACTGACCAAATCCTGGTGGGAAGATCTTGCCAGTAAAACTACCCTGCAGGATAAAGCCTACATTGATGGCGAATACGTCAGCGCCACAAATAACGCAACCTATCAGGTGATTAACCCTGCCAATGGCAAGCTTCTGGCCGATACGGCTGCCTGTCAGGCAGAGGATGTTAATACAGCGGTTGCTGCGGCACGACGTACCTTTGATTCTGGGGTGTGGCGTAGTCAGGCCCCAGCGCAGCGCAAAGCTGTCATGAAAAAACTCGCCGATCTGATCCGCAATGAAATGCACGAACTGGCTTTATTAGAAACCCTGAATATGGGTAAACCGGTACTGACTTCACTGAATCTGGATATTCCTGGTTCTGCTGCGTGTTTTGAATGGTATGCCGAAGCCATTGATAAGCTGTACGGCGAAGTAGCACCAACCGATGGTAATAATTTTGCCACCATTACCCGCGAACCCATCGGTGTGGTTGGTGCCGTAGTACCCTGGAATTTTCCACTGGATATCGCCGCGTGGAAACTGGCACCCGCTCTGATCGCCGGTAACTCAGTGGTACTGAAGCCTGCAGAACAGTCACCGCACACGATTCTGCGCGTTGCCGAACTGGCGGTTGAAGCCGGTCTGCCAGCCGGTGTACTGAACATTATTCCGGGACGCGGTGAGGAAGCCGGTAAAGCTTTGGGCCTGCATATGGATGTCGACTGTCTGGCTTTCACCGGTTCAACGGCCGTTGGCAAATACTTCATGCGCTATTCTGCCGATTCCAACATGAAGCCGGTATGGCCTGAAACCGGCGGCAAAAGTCCTAACCTGATTTTCGCTGACTGTGATTTTGATGCGGCTGTTGCTGGTGCGGTGGCAGGTATCTTCTCCAATCAGGGGGAAATCTGTTCTGCCAATTCGCGTATTCTGGTGGAAAACAGCATCAAAGATAAATTCACTGAAGCTTTCGTGGCCGCAGCAAAAAATATGGTAGTCGGTGATCCCCTGGAAGCCGATACCGAGGTCGGTGCGATCGTTGACCAAACTCAGGTTCAGCGCATTATGGGCTTTGTTGAACGGGCCGGAAAAGATGGCGCCAAACTGCTGTGCGGCGGTAACACCCTGCTCAATGGCGCCTGTGTCGAGCCGACAGTGTTTACTGACGTAGACCCGGCCATGGAGCTGGCAACCGAAGAAGTCTTTGGTCCGGTCGCAGCCGTGATTGGCTTTGACAGTGAAGAGGAAGCCATCCGCATTGCCAACGATTCGGTTTATGGTCTGGCAGCCTCGGTATGGAGTCAGAACCTGTCACGGGTGCATCGCGTATCAGCGGCTTTACGTGCCGGAACGGTTTCAGTGAATACGGTGGACGCCATTGATTTTTCTACCCCCTTTGGCGGCTACAAGCAATCCGGCTTCGGACGTGATTTGTCCCTACACGCACTGGACAAGTTTACTCAACTGAAAACCACCTGGATTAAACTGGCCTGATTATCCGATTCGTTAAAAATTCACAACAACACCTGAGAACCTACCGTTACAGACGGTAGATTCTCAGGCAGTTGCAGATTAACACGGCACCATTTTATTTTTTAATCCACAGCTTCAGTTAATTGTATTTTAACACTTTATAGCAATTCCCTACTCTTTCACTCTGCTTCTGCTGCCTTTTTATTTTATGACCATCAATGGCAGAGGCCGCCCTATTACGAGGATCAGATAATGCCTGTTCATGAACGCATCCGCATGTTCAACACCAAAGAAACCTATCCTAATCAATCTCTCGATAACGACCTTTGTCAGGCGGTGAAAGCCGGCAATACCGTCTATGTACGCGGACAGGTAGGTACCGACTTTGACGGTAACCTGGTCGGTCTGGGCAACCCACAGCTGCAGGCTGAACAGGCGATGAAAAATGTGAAGCAACTGCTGGAAGAAGCAGGCTCTGACATGACTCATATTGTTAAAACCACAACGTATATTACCGACCCGCGCTTCCGCGAACCGGTTTACCGTGAAGTAGGCAAATGGCTGAAAGGGGTATTCCCTATTTCAACCGGCCTGGTGGTTGCCGGTCTGGCACAGCCTGAATGGCTGATGGAAATTGATGTTATTGCTGTTATTCCAGAGGATAAGTTATGACCTTTTCAGTAGCAGCCATCGATCCTGAAAGCGGAATGGCCGGCTGTGTCATTACCTCCTCCAGTATCTGTGTCGCCAGCCGCTGTGCTTTCGCCCGTTCAGGTACCGGTGTTGCACTCACCCAGAATGTAACCAACCCGGATCTCGGTCCGGCTGCGCTGGATGCACTTGCGGCAGGTACCGCCCCGCAGGATATTCTGCAGTCTTTTCATGAACTGGACCCGGGCCTGCAATGGCGTCAACTTGGCATTCTGAATATGCAGGATGAAAAGGCCATGTTCAGCGGTGAACACGCACTGGGGATTCATGCTATGGCCAGCGGAAAAAATTGTCTGGCACTGGGTAACCTGCTGGCGAATGACGGTGTGCCTCAGGCCATGGTCGATTACTTCGAAAGCAGCGATGACGTATTTCCGCTGCGACTGATCAAAGCACTGCAGGCGGGCCTGGCTGCAGGCGGAGAAATGGGCCCGGTGCAGTCTGCCGGTGTGCTGATTTACGCGGATCCAAAATGGCCGGTAATCGACCTGCGTGTTGACTGGCATGAAGAACCACTGACCGAACTGGAAACGCTGTGGAATCTGTATGAACCACAAATGAGTCCATATATCGTCCGCGCTAAAAATCCTGCGGAGTCAGAATCTTTCGGTGTACCTGGCGACGAGTAGTTCCGACACAAAAAGCAACAGATCGACACAAAAGATACTGGCCAGATAGCATCAATACTCAAACGGAAAAGACACTGGAATTAAAGAAACACTATGAACAGCACCGAGATTCTCGCCCGTTTAATCAGTTTTGATACTACCAGTGCCAATTCGAATCTGGAACTTATGAACTTTATTGGCAAGTATCTCAGTCAACATAATGTCAAAAGTCAGCTGATTTTTAACGACGATAAAAGCAAAGCAAACCTCTATGCCAGTATAGGCTCAGAGGCGGTTCTGCAACGGCCGGGGATTCTGCTTTCCGGTCATACCGATACGGTACCTGTCAGCGGACAGAACTGGACACGGCCAGCGTACCAACTGACGGAAGAAGACGGTCGCCTTTACGGTCGCGGCACAACAGATATGAAAGGCTTTATTGCTTGTGTACTGGCCGCGGTGCCAGCCATGACTCAAGCGGATCTTCAGCGCCCGATTCATTTAGCCCTTTCTTATGACGAGGAAATTGGTTGTCTGGGTGTACGTCGTATGCTGGATATGCTGTCACAGCAACGCGTATCACCGGCTCTTTGCCTGATTGGCGAACCAACAGAAATGAACGTAGTGACCGCGCATAAAGGCAAGCTCGCAGCAAAAGTCACCGTAACCGGCAAGGAATGTCACTCCGGCATGGCACCACAAGGCGTAAATGCAGTGAACTACGCCGCCCGTCTGGTCTGCTGGCTCGAAAATGAAGCCCGGCAACGACAGTTACATGGACCTTTCGATAAGCAATACGACATTCCGTTCACAACCATTCACACTGGTATCATTCATGGGGGTACGGCGCTGAATATTGTACCGAATCACTGTGAGTTCGTATTCGAGATCCGTAACATAGCCGATGAAAACGCCATTGACATTTTCGATGAATTCAACGAATACACCGCAGAGCTGCTTGAGGAAATGCGCATAAAATTTGCAGACTGCCGGATTGATACGGACATTGTTACAGAATATCCCGGACTGAACTGCAGCGATGCGGACCAGCTGATTGACTATATACGTACCCTCACCGGCAAATCCACACCGGGCAATATTAACTTCGGCACGGAAGCGGGGCTGTTCAATCAGACTCTTGGGGTGACATCCATAGTCTGTGGCCCAGGTTCAATGTCTCAGGGACATAAACCCGATGAGTTTATCGAAGTGAGTCAGATTGAAGCCTGTGACCAATTTATTCAGGCTCTCATTGCCGCACTGAGTGATGACCTTCTTCCTGTTGCAGGATAGCAACCAGTTACAGATAGTTATCTATCCCTGCAAAGCAGGGATTATTCTTTTACCTCTTTCAAATTTCATCATTCCCTCTCGGTTCAGAAATCACAATGACTAGCTGCTCTGGCAAAATATAAACCTTGACACCAGAGCATTGCAATTTTTCTATATCTATATTCCAGATATGAAATGAGCAAATAACGATGAACGGGAACTGATCATTGCATAATATATTTTTATTCAATTACAAGAGTAATGATATTTTACCGAATGACGATTTCCCCATAAGCTGAAGCCATTGATATTAATACTGCCATGGATGACAGTCATCCTGATTCGCTAAAAATTTAACTGCTCAAGAAAAGCAGTTTACCTCAGGCGGAAAAAGATCCTGGCAGATGTCATTTACAAATATTCAGTTTTCAAAAACTAAAGGGAAAATCATGACTATTGAAACAACCGATACTCTTGTTGTTGGTGGTGGACAGGCGGGTATCGCAACCAGTGAACATCTGACCAAACTGGGAATTCCTCATATCGTATTAGAACGTGGCCGTATTGCAGAGCGCTGGCGCAGTCAGCGCTGGGACAGTCTGGTTGCCAATGGTCCGGCATGGCATGACCGTTTTCCTAATCTGGAATTTACCGGTGAGGGCCCGGATGATTTCCCTGCCAAGGAGCGCATTGCAGATTACTTTGTCGAGTACACTGAAAAATTTACTGCGCCAATCCGTACCGGTGTTGAAGTTAAAAGTGTTGAACGCAATGAGGGTGAAGCCGGATTTACCATCGAGACTTCCGCAGGAACCATTAAAGCGAATCGGGTTGTAGCGGCAACCGGTCCTTTCCAGGTACCCGTTATTCCTGCTATTGCACCGGAAGATGACAGTCTGTATCAAATACATTCTGCTGATTATAAAAATCCGCAACAGATGCCAGAAGGTGCTGTACTGGTGATTGGTGCAGGCTCATCCGGAGTGCAGATTGCCGACGAACTGCGGGCCTCAGGCAAAGAGGTTTACCTGTCTGTGGGCCCGCACGATCGTCCACCACGCAGCTATCGCGGTCGTGACTTCGTCTGGTGGCTGGGCGTGCTGGGACTGTGGGACGCCGAAGCCATGGCACCAGGTACTGAGCACGTAACCATTGCAGTGAGCGGAGCTTACGGTGGCCATACGGTTGATTTCCGGGCTCTGGCCCAACAGGGTATTACTCTGGTTGGCCGCACAGCTTCTTTCGCAAACGGTAAAGTTACGTTCGAATCTGATGTTAAAGCCAACATCGAACGCGGTGACGATAACTATCTGTCACTGCTGGATGCTGCCGACGCCTATATTGAACGCAACAATCTGGATCTTCCGGAAGAACCGGAAGCGCGTAATTTCCTGCCAATGCCTGAGTGTGCGACTAATCCGATCCTGGAACTGGATCTGAAAGAAGCCGGCATTACCTCAATTATCTGGTCCACAGGATTTGGTGTTAATTACGACTGGCTGAAAGTGGACACTTTTAATGAAAAAGGTTATCCACTGCATCAGCGTGGTGTGTCACGTGAGCCTGGTGTTTACTTTGTTGGCCTGCCATGGCTGTCGCGCCGTGGCTCCACCTTCATATGGGGTGTATGGCATGATGCCAAACACATCGCTGACCATATTGCCACTCAGTGCAAATACCTGAAGTATAATGAAATCGCTTCGTCTCAGGCTGAGGAGCCACGTAAAGCCGCTATCTGATTAATACCGGCTCTATTCAACGGCAATATAAGCAGGATGACACGTCATCCCACTGCTGTCCCACAGTTTAAA
>NZ_DJIO01000043.1:0-7849 GCF_002433655.1 Thalassolituus sp. UBA6592
AGATACAAGGGTGGGCTCCGCCCATCATGGGTACAGCAAGAAGACGGAAACAACAATACAACAACATTGGTGCGCAGTGCGCACCCTACAATTATTGGTGTCAGAGATTAATGTACAGGACGGGGTCATCCGAAAAAAAGGCGAATGGGCCTGCGGCCATCGGAGCTGAAGCACCTCCTACAATGATTCGGATCGGCGGATTATTGTAGGAGCGGCTTCAGCCGCGATTCCGGCGCAGCCGGACGTTACGGATTATTAGGGATATCGGTGCGCATTGCGCACCCTACAATGATCCGGATCGGCGAATTATTGCAGACGTGGTTTAAGCCACAAAGATTGCACGACCACACTGGGGACGCTCTTAAAAAGAGACATCCCCCTGCGTTTTACACCAGTGTCTGGCGTTTATGGCTGCCGCTGAAATCCAGTTCAGGGCCGATGGGTACGATACCGGTCGGGTTGATGGTTTTGTGGCTGGCGTAGTAATGGCGCTTGATATGATCAATATGCACGGTACCGGCCACACCCGGGTACTGGTACAGGTCACGCAGATAGCCGGACAGCGCCGGGTAATCGGCAATGCGTTTCTGGTTGCATTTAAAGTGGCCAACGTACACCGCATCAAACCGGATCAGTGTGGTAAACAGGCGCCAGTCGGCTTCGGTTAAATGGCTGACGCCGTGTTCATCGGCGACCAGCCAGCGCTGGCGGGTGAGGCGTTCTTCCAGCCAATCGAGGGACTCAAACAGCTGTTCAAAGGCTTCCTGATATTTATCAAAGCTGGTAGCAAAACCGGCTTTGTACACGCCGTTATTAACGGTGTTGTACACGCGCTCATTCACCGCATCTATGTCGCTGCGCAGTGTCTGTGGATAAAAATCCAGAGCATTGCCGGTCAGTTCATTAAACGCGGTATTAAACATGCGGATAATTTCAGAGGATTCGTTGCTGACGATGCAGTTCTGCTGTTTATCCCACAGCACAGGCACGGTCACGCGGCCGCTGTAATCGCTCTGGTTGCGGGTGTAAATCTGATACATAAACTCACTGTGGAACAGATCGTCGCCGCTGCTGCCGTTTTCTGTATCAAAGGTCCAGCCGTTCTCCAGCATATCGGTGGCCACGACAGACACACTGATATGATCCTGCAGATTCTTCAGCTGGCGGAAAATCAGCGTACGGTGCGCCCACGGGCAGGCGTAAGAGACATACAGATGGTAGCGGCCACTTTCCGCTTTAAAACCACCGCTACCAGTCGGGCCAGCGCTGCCATCGGCGGTCAGCCAGTTACGCAGGCGGGCGTCTTCGCGTTCAAAAGCGCCGCCGCTTTTTTCCGTGTCGTACCATTTATCCTGCCACTGTCCTTCTACCAATAAGCCCATACTGACCTCTTCTGTCGCAATTGTTGCTGTATTTATCTTAAATTGACTATGAAACGCAGGATAACAGCCAGACGGAGGATAAAAATCACAAAATCCCGAAGGCATATTTCGGAATATGCGAAAGGTTGACCTGCAGCCCGCACGCACCCGGGCTGTCCGGCCCGGCAGCTGCTCTCTGGCCATAGCAGGCCGTTATTGCCCCAGCTTGCGCAAAATGACGAGCCGGTATCCGCGTGATTAAGCTCCCGCGGCTGGCTTCTCCACAATGTGAGCTGTATCAACAGCACAGCGGGGAGGAATCCGTTATCATGCCGGCCTGGATGATGTGGGGCTGTTCAGAGCTATTTGCTCAACGTTACTGAACAGCGCCGCTCTGTTGTAATCACAAGGATGGAGTCATGATGTTGAACAATTCTGTTCGTCTTTGCCGTACCCGTTTGTCCGCTGCTTTCCGCTGTGCTGATACCTTTCCCGCTGCTAATACACATCGCTGACCAAACTGGCTGTTGGCTCTGCGCTGGCTGTTTTGCTGACTGCCTGTGGTGGAGGTGGCGGCGGTTCATCTTCAGCAGGAAATGGTTCGGGTAACGGTTCTGGTAATGACGAGCCTGTGGTAGCTCCGGCAGTTGCCGCCGAACCAACCTTCACCGTAAATGCGACTAAACAGTTCAGCTTCAGCTGGGCTGACGTTGCTGATGCAACCTTTTATCGTATGCTGGAAAACCCTGACGGTCAGTCTGGCTACAGTCAGCTTGGTGATGATATTCCTGCCGGTGCAGAAAGTGCTTCGTTTGAGGTCCCGTTATTTCTGCGCGTAGAGGCCAGCTATATTCTGGCCAGCTGTAATGATGGCGGTTGCATAGAATCTTCTTCTGTTTCGGTTACAACCGCGGCAGGAGCAACCGACATCAATAATGGTGTAGGCTATTTTAAAGCCGCTAATGCCGATGTGGATGATGGTGGTGTTGCGACGTTGGAGCGTATTCAAGCCTTCCGCCCGGCCTTTAACCTGGATGCCAGCCGTATGGTGTACGGAGCTGTCTATGAAGACAGTAACAGCGCATCTGCACCAGAAAATAATGAAACCACCGATTCGGGTGCCGTTTACGTATTTGATAAAGATGCATCAGGAAACTGGTCACAAACCGCTTATTTAAAAGCACCGCTGCCAAGTGAAAATGAATGGTTCGGCTCTTCCGTTGCTATCACCGGTGATGGCAATACCATTGCTGTCGGTGCAGCAGGTGGCAGCAAGGCCTACATCTATCAGTATGAAAATGGCAGCTGGCAAAATGCCGCGATTCTGAGTCCGGCAACAGCCTTTTCGGGATCGGAACCTACGGAATATTTTGGTGGGGATATCGACATCAGTGATGACGCTACCACCGTTGCGATCAGTGCTTATCGTGATCGTCGCGATTCAACTGGTGAGAATATGGATGCGGTAGGCACTCTGGCCGGGGCTGTATATGTATTTGAGCTTAGTTCGAATACCTGGAGTCAGGCTGCCTACCTTAAACCCGAATATATCGCCGGGGGCTTTTACTTTGGCCGCTCTATCGACCTGACGCCGGATGGCAGCCTTCTGGCTGTTGGTGCTGAAGGGGAGCCAAGTACATCAGCAAGTAACGGCGATCAAAGTAATACGGACCTGCCTTTCAGTGGAGCCGTATTTATTTACGAGCGATCAGAGAGCAGTTGGAATGAAATAAGCTATCTGAAGCCGGATTACAGGGATATAGAAGAGAATGATGGCTTTGGTAGTGCGGTATCCTTCAATGATGACGGAGAAATTCTTGCTGTTGGTGCTTTTGGAGAGGATAGTGGTTCTAAACAGATAGATATGGGGGTAGATAATAATGATGCTGATGGCTCAGGAGCAGCTTATATTTTCACCCGATCTGGAACCACTACATGGCACCAGGATGTTTACATAAAAGCTCCTAATAATAACAGTGTTCATTCCTTTGGGAATACGATCTCGCTCAGCGGGGACGGTGCCGTATTAGTAGTAGGCAGTACTCGGGATTTCAATAGTCATGGAGGAATCCAATCTGATATTCTTGATGATAATAGTTCAAACCATGAGAGTGGTTCGGCTTATTTGTTTCAAAATACCGGTAGTGAATGGGCTTATAAATCTTATATCCGATCACCGAATATAAATGTTTTAGATGTATTTAAACGGGTAAGAATTTCGCGCGATGGCAAGACGGTCGGCATCTCCTCATCGTTTGAATCCAGCGATGCCCAGGGAATTAACGGTGATATGTCGAACACTGAGGCGCCAAATTCCGGTGCTGTGTTTCTGTACTGATCTCTATAGTCGCTACTAAAAAAGCCCGCGGATGTTTCGTCAGCGGACTTTTTTATTTCCGGGTACTTACTCCAGACATTTGCGCCCGGGTAATTTCTCCAGACATTTGCCCCCGGGCACTTGCACTGTCTTTCCGTTGGTCAGGTACCGCAAAAGGTTTTCAGCACCTGTTGTTGCGGAGTGGGTGGTGTGCTTAGTGGGTGGTCGTCTGCAATATCGGCAAAGGGTTGCTGCAGGGCACTGAGCAGATTTTCAAAGACGGAAAAGTCGCCTTCTTCGGCGGCACGGATCGCCGCCTGCACATTATGGTTGCGCGGAATCAGCGCCGGGCTGGCGGCTTTCATGCGCTGTTGTGCTGCGTGCAGATCGCTTTCTCTGTGCGCCAGATCCTGCTGCCAGTTATCCAGCCAGTCGTTGAGGTTCTGTTGCAGCAGGCTGGTTTTGCGTACTTCCGGATAATCCAGCAGTGCCAGTAATGCGCTGCGGTCCGCTTCTTTATCCGCCAGGTCAGACAGGCGGCGGAAGAACAGGGTAAAGTCGATACCGCCCTGCTGCAGCAGATCGAGCAGGGCTTCGGCGCGCTCTTTGTCGTTTTCTGCGCTGCTGGCAAAACCCAGTTTGCGGTTAAAGCCGTCCAGCCAGGCATCCTGATGCCATTGCGCAAAATCCTGCAGAATGTCGGTTGCCTGTTCGACGCTTTGTTTTTCATCACCGGGAAATAACGACAGCAGGGTTTCCGCCAGCCTGGCTAAATTCCACTGCGCAATGGCCGGTTGGTTGATGTAGGCATAGCGGCCATTGCGGTCGATGGAGCTGAACACGGTTTCACGGTGGAATGCGTCGATAAAGGCGCACGGACCGTAGTCGATGGTTTCGCCGCTGGCGGTCATGTTGTCGGTGTTCATTACGCCGTGAATAAAACCGATGTTCATCCACAGGGCGATCAGTTCGGCCTGCCGCTGGCAGATGGCTTTGAACATCTGCAGGTATTTATCGTCGGCGCTGGTGTCGATGTGCGGGTAGTGACGCTCCAGCACATGATCCGCCAGCAGTGTTAAGGCCTCAGCATCGCGACGAAGGGCAAAATACTGAAAGGTGCCGACGCGGATATGGCTGGAGGCTACGCGGGTGAATACGGCACCGGGCTCAAGACGGTCGCGCACTACGCGTTCGCCGGTACTGGCCACGGCCAGAGCTCGGGTGGTCGGTACGCCAAGCGCGTGCATGGCTTCACACAGAATGTATTCACGCAGTGCCGGTCCGAGTGGGCAACGGCCGTCGCCCATGCGGGAAAACGGTGTGGTTCCGGCGCCTTTCAGCTGAATGTCTTTGCGCTGGCCAGTGGTATCGAGCAGATCGCCGAGCAGGATGGCACGGCCATCACCGAGCTGCGGATTGAGCTGACCAAACTGGTGGCCACTGTATGCCATGGCCAGCGGTTCGGATTCATCGAGTATGGTGTTGCCGGTAAAAATATCGGCCAGGGTCTGAGCATCGGTCTGGGTGCTGTCAAAGCCCAGTTCAGCGGCGAGCTGATGGTTAAAGCGGATCAGTGCCGGTTGTTTCACTTTGCCGGGCAGCACCTGTGCATAGAAGTGCCCGGGCAGCTGAGCGTAGGCGTTGCTGAAGGGAATATGCAGGGTCATAAGTGCGTACCGCCGGAAATCAGAATGATTGCGCAGGATAGAGGTTATGCGGGCGCTGCGTCCAGCGGTAAGGGCCGTAATGGCGGTCCTTACGGCTGGCTTACCCTGTGCAGTTGGTCTGTTTTGCGCTGGCCTGTGGTTAAAACAGCTGGTTAAAACGGCTGGTTAAAACGGCTGGTTAAAACGGCTTAACGCCGATCAGCAGTGCGTGCAGCCAGAAGGCAACCGCCGCCCATACGCCAAGCGCCACGCTTAACGTGATCAGGTCACGGCTGAGGCCTTTGTACGGTTTTTTCACGCCGCTGGCTTTGTCGCGCCGGCGCGATATCAGGAAGCCCAGAATCCCCCAGATCATCAGGCTGCCAAACAGCAGAATATCGTGCACACCACCGTTGGCTAATAAATGTGAAAACGACCAGACTTTGATGCCTGCGTACATGGGGTGGCCAATTTTAGCCTGCAGAATATTGCCCGGTATCTGGCTGGCAAACAGCAGAATAAAGGCCGGTAAGGTCAGCAGTATGGTGACGTGGCGCAGCCACAGAGGCGGTTGCCACAACCAGAGCGGATCAATACGCGCCTGACCATAACCAATCACCATAAGCACAATCCCGCTGGCGGCGATCAGGCTGTAAATGCCTTTCCATGGCAGCAGACCGATACGGGCAATCATCTGCGTGCGCCATGCGGGTGCGGCCAGTTTGACTGAGTGGCCGCCGATAAACAGCAGCAGGCCAGCGATTAACAGTTCCATTGTGTTATCCCCCGGGGTTTTATACCGTAAGCTATCGGTTTGTGGTTTTTGCCTGTGGATGTTTCGCTCAGAGCGTCTTTTCTCTGAGCGCGTGTGAGAGTGACAGACGCGGGCAAGGTTCACAAGACTGTTTTGTTTATTCTGGCGGAAGAATGGCTGCGATGTATCAAGCACGAAAACATATTTATATTGCCTACACGGGCGGCACTATTGGCATGATGACGTCGGCAAAAGGCGGGCTGACGCCGCAGCCGGGAATGCTGGAAGACAAGCTGCGTTCGCTGCCGGAGTTTACCCGCAAGGACATGCCGGAATTTACTCTGCATGAGTATCCGACACTGCTCGATTCCTCCGATATGAGCCCGCAGCACTGGGGTATTATCGCCGCCGATATTCTCGCCAATTATGCCAAGTACGATGGCTTTGTGGTGCTGCACGGCACGGATACCATGGCCTACACCGCTTCGGCGCTGTCGTTTATGTTGCCGGATCTGGGTAAGCCGGTGATCGTTACCGGTTCGCAGATTCCGCTGACAGCGCTGCGCTCCGATGGCCACGATAATCTGCTCAATGCTCTCTATCTGGCGGCTTATCATCCCTGCGCTGAAGTAGGGCTGTTTTTTAATCACAAGCTGCTGCGCGGTAACCGTTCGACCAAGGTGAATACCAGTGGTTTTGATGCTTTCGATTCTCCTAACTGTGAGCCGCTGTTCCGCGTTGGTATTGATGTCGAGCCGGTGTTGCCAGCGCTGCGCAGCCTGCACGCCATGCAGCCGGAATGGCAGCCGGTGCAGAACCGGGCGGTGGCCATTATGACGCTCTATCCGGGGATGGATTTCTCGCTGGCGCAGCATCTGCTGGAACAGGATCTCGATGGCCTGATTCTGCAGACCTTTGGTGCCGGTAACGCGCCCCAACAGCCGGAATTTCTTGCCGCTCTGGAACGGGCCTGTGAGCGCGATATCGTCGCAGTGAATCACACCCAGTGCCTGCGCGGCAGCGTCAATATGGGTGGCTACGCCGGCGGTAATGCACTGCGTGACTGCGGACTGGTATCGGCGGTGGATATGACACTGGAAGCGACGCTGACCAAGCTGCATGTGTTGCTCAGTCGCCCGGGGGATAAAAAATCTGTGGCGGCGATGGCGCGCCGGCAGATGGAAAAGCCTCTTTGTGGTGAATTGACGGAGTGAGGTTCTGGTAGGTGGTAAGTCAGCTGTAAGGCGCCTTATAGGCGCCTTTTTTGTGCTCAGCTGTTACGTATCTGCTGCAGCAATTCCAGCGCGTGCATACGTTTCTGACGATCGTAAATATCGTTGGTGAACATAAATTCATTCACCGGGAAGCGTTGCTGCACCGCTTCCAGTTTGGAGCGCACGGTGGCCGGGCCGCCGACCACGGATAGCCCGAGGAAGGCATCGACTCTGGCTTTGATCGCCGGGTCCCACAGGCCTTCGGTGGTTTCCACCGGGGCCGGCAGGAAGATTGGCTGACCGGTGACCAGGCGCATCACGCGTTGCTGTGAGCTGGTGTTCAGGTAGCGCGCTTCTTCATCGCTGTCGGCAACGATCATCGGCAGACAGAGTATGGAGTAGGGCTCCTGCAGGTGTTCTGAAGGCTGGAAGAATCTGTGGTACAGCTCGATGGCTTCGCTGGCCAGCTGCGGCGCGAAGTGCCCGGCAAAGGCGTAGGGAATACCGCGCTGGGCGGCCAGCTGGGCGCTGAACAGGCTGGAGCCGAGCAGCCAGAT
>NZ_DJIO01000043.1:8147-8511 GCF_002433655.1 Thalassolituus sp. UBA6592
CAGGCTGGAGCCGAGCAGCCAGATATCGACCTGGCTGTTGCTGCCCGGATAGGCCTGTACCCGGCGGCCGCTGTCGGGGCCGAGTAACTGCTGCAGTTCAGCCACTTCTTCCGGGAAGCGTTCGGCGCGCATGTCATCGCGTTTCAGTGCCCGGCTGGTGAGTGGGTCGGAACCCGGGGCGCGGCCTAAGCCCAGATCAATACGACCGGGGTAGAGCGCATCCAGCGTACCGAACTGTTCGGCAACGATTAATGGCGGGTGATTGGGCAGCATAATGCCGCCGGAGCCAACGCGGATATTCTGCGTGCGCGCCGCGACCTGGCCGATGAGCACGGCGGTGGCGCTGCTGGCGATGCCCGGCATA
>NZ_DJIO01000192.1:0-9073 GCF_002433655.1 Thalassolituus sp. UBA6592
GAACATGGGCGGTAAATCCACCTACATGCGTCAGGTAGCGCTGATTTCCCTGCTGGCTTATATCGGCAGTTACGTACCGGCCGACGAATGTACCCTGGGCCCGGTGGACCGTATTTTTACCCGCATGGGATCGTCGGATGATGTCGCCGGCGGCCGCTCTACGTTTATGGTGGAAATGACCGAGACGGCCAACATCCTGCACAACGCCACTGAGCAGAGCCTGGTGTTAATGGACGAAGTTGGCCGCGGCACCAGCACCTTTGATGGTTTATCCCTGGCCTGGGCCAGTGCCGAACATCTGGCACAGAACACCGGGGCTTTCACCCTGTTCGCCACCCATTATTTTGAAATGACGGCCCTGCCGGAACAGCAGGACAACGTGGTGAACGTCCATCTGAAAGCCACCGAGCATGACGAGCGTATTATCTTCATGCACTCGGTGGAAAATGGTCCGGCCAGCCAGAGCTATGGTCTGCAGGTAGCGCAACTGGCCGGCGTGCCGGACAACGTTATCAGCGCCGCACGGGCACAGCTGGCATACCTGGAAAAAAGCAGCAGCCACAGCCAGCCACAGGCTGGTGTTGTTGCCACTTCGGTTGCTCCTTCTGTTGCGGAAGAAGCCGCTGCCCCTGTCACAACCGCTAAAAAAGTGCCCGCGGCCGATCAGCCATGGCAGAACGACCTGTTTGCCTCAGCACCTTCAGCTGCGGAAGAAAGAATGTCTGCCGTTGATCCCGACGAGCTGACACCGCGTCAGGCGCTGGAGCTGCTGTACGAACTTAAGAAGCTGATATAAGCGTTACAGGCTTTCGTGGGTATAAAAAGCGGTTTTTAAATAACTGCTTTAAATATCCCTATAACGGAACAGTCTGATGCCTGATCTTGCCGCTCGGGCTTGCGCTACCTAAAATACCGGCCAACATCTGTGCTCAGGCCCGTCGTCGGCGTCAGGCACAGCCAGAATTGATGAGTTATAACGAATTTAAAAACAGGAGATCACCGGATGGCGTTCGTCGTTACCGATAACTGTGTGAAATGTAAGTACACCGACTGCGTAGAAGTTTGCCCGGTTGATTGTTTCTACGAAGGCCCTAACTTTCTGGTGATTCACCCGGACGAGTGTATCGACTGTGCGCTGTGCGAACCAGAATGCCCGGCTCAGGCGATTTTCTCTGAAGACGAAGTGCCGGCTGGTCAGGAGCAGTACATCGAGCTGAACGCTGAACTGGCGGAAGAATGGGTCGGCAACAACATCACCGAACAGAAAGATCCGCTGCCAGACGCTGCAGAGTGGGACGGTGTCGCGGACAAGTTGCAATACCTGGAGCGCTGAGTCTCAGCATTCCTGTGTGGCCGTTGAGAGCGTTTTTAACAGCGCTCTAAACAGCATGAAGAGCCGCACAAAAAAGGCTGCCATAAGGCAGCCTTTTTCGTTTCGAGGCAGTATCACTTCAGCGTGATGGAATCAGTGATCATGCTTCGCCGAACAGCGTGGCAGCATTCAGACCCTGTTTTTCCATAATTTCACGCAGACGCTTCAGCGCTTCTACCTGAATCTGACGCACGCGTTCACGGGTCAGACCGATTTCGCGGCCCACATCTTCCAGTGTGCTGGTTTCATAACCACGCAGACCGAAACGACGGGACAGAACCTCACGCTGCTTCTCAGGTAATTCTTCAATCCAGCGATCCAGATTCGACTGAATATCCTGATTCTGCAGTTCTTCACCCGGATCATTCACACGCTCATCAGCGATGGTATCCAGAATGGATTTGTCGGATGACGGACCCATCGGAGTATCAATGGAGGTTACACGCTCGTTCAGCTTGAGCATGCGCTTAACGTCTTCCACTGGTTTTTCCAGCAGCGCAGCAATTTCTTCTGCTGTCGGCTCGTGATCCAGTTTCTGCGTCAGCTCACGGGCAGCACGCAGATACACATTCAATTCTTTAACCACATGAATCGGCAGACGGATGGTACGGGTCTGGTTCATGATGGCACGTTCAATGGTCTGGCGAATCCACCAGGTCGCGTAGGTAGAGAAACGGAAGCCACGCTCCGGATCAAACTTCTCTACTGCGCGGATCAGACCCAGGTTGCCCTCTTCGATCAGATCCAGCAGCGACAGACCGCGGTTCACGTAACGACGGGAGATTTTTACCACCAGTCGCAGGTTACTCTCGATCATACGACGGCGGCCCATTTCGTCGCCTTTACGGGCCAGTCGTGCGTAGTGTACTTCTTCTTCTGCAGACAGCAGAGGTGAAAAACCAATTTCATTCAGATACAACTGAGTGGCATCCATTGCCTTATATGATGTGTCTGCAGCGAACTTCTCTACCGCTTCTTCTTTGTCGTCAGCTGAATCATCATCGCTGTCGACCAAAGCCAGTTCGTCTACATCATCAAAAACGTCTTCTTCTCGTAATTCGCGCTGTTGTTGTACTGCCATGTTTAGTTCCCGCCTTATTGGTCGTCCCGAATCTGAACCGAAACAGATTTCATACCAGAACGACTGGTTAATTTATATCCAACTCTAACCGGACCTGGAAGGCAGGTATTCGAGCGGATCAACCGGCTTGCCGTTTCTTCGGATCTCAAAGTGAAGTTTCACTTTGTCGGTACCAGTAGATCCTATTTCGGCAATTTTCTGCCCCGCTTTAACAACTTCCTGTTCGCGGACCAGAATGCGGCTGGTATGGGCGTAGGCACTAAGGTAAGTATCGTCGTGTTTAATAATCACCAGATTGCCGTAACCACGCAGACCCTGTCCTGCGTAGACCACAGTTCCTGCCGCTGCTGCAGACACAGATTCTCCCAAAGAACCGGTGATATCAATCCCCTTGCTGACCGGCTTTTTGGTCGAAAAATAGCCAATCAAACGACCATTTGCTGGCCATTTCCAGTCAGTTTCAGCTTGAATGGCAGGCTTTTCTGGCGGGTTTTGACTGATTTGAGGAGGGACTGTGACGGGTATCGAATTTTTTGTCGGCACTTTTGACGGTTTTTCGACGCGTACGGGTTTGGTACTGGCGGGCTTTCTGTTGATATTTCTAACGTCAATTTTTTGACCAGGGTAGATAGTGTAAGGGCTGTATATATAGTTAGCACTCGCTAACTGCCGATAGTCTACTCCGTAGCGCCAGGCGATCGAGAACAGGGTATCTCCTTTTTGCACGAGATGGATTCCTGACGCGCTTTCCTGTTTACTGAACTTCTCTTCAACTGAGACAAATTCTCGTCCGGACAAACACCCTGTTAACAGTGTGGCTATCGTGACTAATGTGACAGTGGCCAGTGCTTTCATCATCTACCGCCGGTGGTTGTTTTTTGACACTCAAAAATGACAGCTTTTTGATTTCATCCGGAAAGGCCCTACTTTCAAACTTCCGGATATAAAAATAACTTTAATAATTCTAAATAAGTCTTAAAAAAGCTGTGTTTTCTTTACTCTCATGCCCGTTTAGTGGGTTAGACCGGAGAGTCACATAAAAAAAATACCCATAACTTGCAAAAGCTTATTTTTAGTTAACAAGTGTTCTTTAACAAAACACTGACAAAACTCCGCCTTTCAGTCTCTTGCAATGCGTTCCATACCAAGAACCAGAGCAATACCGGCAAGCGCCAACAGGCAGGCGAGGCCAGTTTCTGCCGTCATGTGCGGCAAGATGTTGCTCTGGATAAAGGGAATTTCTTCGCCATGACTGTTAATCCGCGTCTGTAAGGTCTCTTTCCATGGCCATACTTTCACCAGAGAACCGACCATAAAGCCGCTCAGCAAGGCAAAAGTCTGGCTGCGATAGTGATGCAGCAACCAGCTGAGCAGACGCGAAAACGCCATAAGTCCCAACACAGCGCCACAGCCGAACAGGCCGATGATGCTCAGATCAAAACTTTTTACCGCCCCCAGAATCGGCGCATAAAGGCCCATCAGCAGCAGGATAAAACTGCCGGAAATGCCCGGCAGAATCATGGCACAGATGGCCACACTGCCGGCCAGAAACACCACCAGCGGCGTTGCCTCAGTCTGCGTCGGCGAGGCCATGCTGATCCAGCCGGCAACAACAGCACCCAGCAACAGCAGCAGAACTTCAGGCAGGCGCCAGCGCGGAATCTGTTTACCGATGTGCCAGCAGGAGGCAATGATCAGCCCGAAGAAAAAAGACCAGACCCACACCGGGTAGTTCATCAGCAGGAAATGAATCAGTTTGGCCAGGGATACCAGCGCGATCAGAATGCCGCTGCCCAGCACCAGCAGAAAAGTACCGTTAATGGCGCGCCAGGCGGCGGCTGGTCCATCGCGGAAGAGTGTTTTGACGGCGTTGAGATTAACACTGCGGATACTGTCCAGCAGCTCGGTGTAGATACCGGTAATAAAGGCGATGGTGCCCCCGGAGACTCCGGGCACCACATCGGCTGCCCCCATTGCTAATCCTTTGAGGAACAGCCAGAGATGTTTCATGCGTTGTTGTCCTGTGGTTACTCAGCCGGGCAGCAGCGTCTGGTCAGCTCTGAACACCCGGCAAAAACGGTACAAATTTTACACTTTCGAGTGTTTTACGGCTGAAGTGTTCACCGTGACGGGTAATTAACACCAGCTTTTGTTCAGCACCACCCACCGGCATCACCAGCCGGCCGCCATCGGCCAGCTGATCAAGCAGTGACTGTGGCACCTGCTCCGGTGCGGCAGCAGCAATAATGCCGTCGAACGGACCGTATTCAGGCCAACCCCAGCTGCCATCGGATAACTTCAGCGACAGGTTGCGATAGCCCAGATCACGCAGACGTTTCGCTGCGCGTTTCTGCAGCGCGTCGATGCGTTCGACACTGTAAACTTTTTTCACCAGCGGCGAGAGTACTGCGGTCTGATAACCGGAACCGGTTCCGATTTCGAGCACTTTCTGCAGTGGACCGGCGGCCAGCAGACATTCCGTCATACGGGCGACGATATAGGGCTGGCTGATGGTCTGGCCATTGCCGATTGGCAACGCTGTATCTTCGTAGGCGCGATGAGACAGTGCTTCATCAACAAAAAGATGGCGTGGCGTCTGAGCCATAACATCCAGCACAGACTCATCTTTGATTCCGTTATCTCTCAGACGCTGCACCAGCCTGTTGCGGGTGCGCTGAGAGGTCATGCCAATTCCGTTTACCTGTTGATCGTTCACTGGCTCAGTTCTCTAAAACCTCGGTCACTCTCTGCAGAGTGGAATGCTGGGTCATATCCATGGCGATCGGGGTAACGGAAACCTTACCCTGTTCGATGGCGTGTATGTCTGTGCCCGGGCCGTCATCGGCAAACGCACCGGCGGCGGAAATCCAGTAACACTCTTTGCCGCGGGGATTGGTGGTCAGCACCGGATTATCGGATTTATGGCGGTGGCCGAGGCGGGTCACTTCGATGCCCTGCAATTCCTCATAGGCCAGATCAGGCACATTGATATTGATGATGGAATTTGCCGGCAGCTGTAATTGCTCCAGTTTTGGCAGCAGTTCCAGCAGCACCCGGGCGGCGGTAGCAAAATGGCTTTTACCGCACAGAGACACCGCAACCGGTGTCTTTTCCAGAAAGCGCCCTTCCATCGCGGCGGCCACGGTACCGGAATAGATAACGTCGTCGCCCAGATTGGCACCGGCATTAATGCCGGAAATAACGCGCTCACATTGGTCTTTATAGAACGTGTTAATACCGAGATGTACACAGTCCGTTGGCGTACCGTTGATGCTGATGATGCCCTCGTCCAGATGCAGCGGATGCAGCGGACGATCCAGCGTCAGGGAGTTGCTGGCCCCGCTGCGGTCACGGTCCGGCGCTACCACGCAGGTAGTGTGACCGGCCTGTTCCAGAGACTGCCTGAGCGTCCTGAGTCCGGGGGCATGGACTCCGTCATCATTGGACAACATCAGCTTCATTCACTGCGTTCCTTTTCTTCTGTGTGCAATATTTCGCGGATTACCGATGTCGCATAATACCCGGCTGGCAGCGAAAAGGAGAGACTCAGCGCCGTTTGTTCTGGCGTTTCCTGCCATTCCCAGCTGAGATTGGCAGCCAGTGCTGCCACTGCACGGCGCTCCTGCTTCAGACCCGCATGCTCAAGACCATCACACAGAGCCGCGTGGGATTCTGCAATCTGAGTTTCCAGCGCCAGCGCGTCCTCAGTACTGGCCAGGCGGCCTCGTCCCCACAGTGGTGCTGTCGGAGTTTCGCTGTCATCCATAATGTCACCACTGATGCTCTGACCCCACAGGCCACGACGGATACGCTCCGCCACCACATCATTGAAAATCAGTGAGCGCACAGCTGACAGGTAAATGCTTTTCTTGTTGCGGTTTTTAACTTTGAACTCGCCGGCCAGCATGGCACGGCCGGATTCAATATTGCCGCCGCCGTGACCAAAACGCTGCTCACCGAAATAGTTAGGCACGCCGTGTTCACGCACCAGCTGCAGGTTACGCTCAATAGCGTCACGATCACCCTGCACAGAGGTCAGGCGGATCTCGAAGCGGTTACCGAGCAGATCACCACGGCGTAATTTTTTGCTGTGCCGGGTCTGTACCAGTACCGTCATTTCATCATCGTTGAGCTGAGCGAAATCCGGCGCTTCGACTCTCGGCAGATAAATACTGAACCACTGACGGGTAATGGCATTGCGGTCTTTCATCCCGGCATAGCCAACATCCATCTCTTTAACGCCAGCCAGTTCTGCCAGCTTTTTCGCAATCCAGGCGGTATTGGCACCGTTCTTTTCGATGTGCAGCCAGACGTGCTCACCATCGCCACAGGGCTGATCCAGTGGCATTTCATCCACCCGGAAGTCGGCGTTGTCGGCTTTCAGAACCGCACGGGCCTGAGTCTCTGGGTAGGCATTAGGCCAATCGGGTAACAGGGATTCGTTCACACACTTCTCAATGTTCGTTAGTTAACAGCAAGGCCACCGCGTGGACCGCGATGCCTTCTTTACGGCCGACGTAGCCGAGTTTTTCGGTGGTGGTGGCTTTGACGTTTACATCGTCGAGGCGCACCTGCAGATCTTCAGCAATGCAGTCACGCATAGAGCGGATGTGCGGTGCCATTTTCGGCGCCTGAGCAATGATGGTGACATCGACATTACCGACACGGTAACCCTTATCCGCCACCAGCGACATCACATGACGCAGCAGCACCCGGCTGTCGGCACCGGCATAAGCTTCATCGGTATCCGGAAAATGCTGACCGATATCACCCAGCGCGGCAGCGCCAAGCAGGGCGTCTGCCAGAGCATGCAATGCAACATCACCATCGGAATGGGCTTTCAGTCCGCGGCTGTGAGGGATCTGCACACCACCAATGGTAATAAAATCGCCGTCTTCAAATGCATGAACGTCAAAACCATGGCCAATACGCATAAGGGGTCAGTCCTCAGAGCGGGATAAAAAGAATTCTGCCAGCGCCAGATCTTCCGGGCGCGTGACTTTAATATTACTGGCCTGTCCGGCGACCAGTGCCGGTGACAGTCCAAGGTGTTCCATGGCGGAGGCTTCATCCGTTACTTCAAAGCCATCAGCCAGTGCTTTTTGCAGCGCATGCTTCAGTTCAGCATAGCGGAATACCTGCGGTGTCAGCGCATGCCATAACTGTTCACGTTCAACCGTATGATCGATAACGGCACCCGCAACAGTGCTGTTATCTGCCCCTTGCCTGCCGCGTTTCATGGTATCGCGCACCGGAGCAGCGAGAATAGCACCCGGGTCCTGAATCGTGTGCAGCAATTTATCGAGATCAGAATGCAGCAGACAGGGGCGCGCCACATCGTGTACCACTACCCAGTCATCTGCAGCGGCAATACCTTCCAGTGCCTGCAGACCATTGAGCACAGAATAACAGCGCTCACTGCCGCCGGCGGCACGGATAATACGCATGTCGCTGGCGAAGTCGCTGTGCGGCCAATACGGATCATCCGCAGACAGCACCAGTACCAGACGTTCAAACGCCGGATAGCTGAGCATCAGCGCCAGCGTGTGATCAATCAGATAGCGGTTTTGCAGTGTCAGATATTGCTTCGGGCGGTCGGCCTGCATGCGTGAGCCAACGCCTGCGGCGGGGAGAATGGGCCAGAACTTGGGGCTTGTCATTATTATCGGTCTGTCACGGTTGTGCTGATGGTTGCGGATCAACAAACAGAATAAAGGTTTCGCCTTCGCGTACCAGCCCCAGCTCTTCCCGGGCTTTTTCTTCCAGAATCGAACTGCCGGCACGCAGGTCCATCACTTCAGCCATCAGCGATTCATTTTCACTCTGCTGAACTTCGTTATCCTGATGCAGTTTGCTGATTCCGTGCTGCAGACTGCGGGTGGCAATCACACCGCTGTCGTCAAACCAGATACGGTATTGCAGCAGTAACAGCAGAAAAACCGGTACCACAATCATCAGTATGTTTTTTAAATTCGGGATAAATTTTTCCGACATTCCGTTTTCCGGTTCGATGATCCCATCAGGGTACAGAGTTTAGTGCACAGAGCCACGTTTAAACAGGCCGAAACTGTCTGGAAAGCGACCTGCGTCCGGTACAATCACAACCCGGTAACAATGATAAAAACTGCGCCCATAAAAAACGGGCCGTTAAGCCCGTTTTTTTACATCCGCCAGAATTACTGGCCTTTGATCTCAGAGCGACCTTTGTATGGGGCTTTCGCACCCAGTTGCTCTTCGATACGCAGCAGACGGTTGTATTTGGATACACGGTCTGAACGGCACAGAGAACCGGTTTTGATCTGACCCGCAGCAGTACCAACTGCCAGATCGGCGATGGTGCTGTCTTCGGTTTCACCGGAACGGTGAGAGATCACAGCGGTGTAACCTGCGTCTTTTGCCATTTTGATCGCGTCCAGAGTCTCAGACAGAGAACCGATCTGGTTGAATTTGATCAGAATGGAGTTACCGATGCTTTTCTCGATGCCTTCCGCCAGGATTTTGGTGTTGGTTACGAACAGGTCGTCACCGACCAGCTGTACCTTTTCGCCGATCTTGTCGGTCAGGACTTTCCAGCCAGCCCAGTCGGACTCGTCCATGCCGTCTTCGATGGAGATGATCGG
>NZ_DJIO01000192.1:9247-10206 GCF_002433655.1 Thalassolituus sp. UBA6592
CTGGAACGCAGATTCGGTGCGAAGCCACCTTCATCGCCCACCGCCGTGGACAGCCTGTTCTTCCTTAAAAGCGACCGGAGGGCATGGAAGGTTTCCACACCCATCCTCAGCGCCTCGCTGTAGCTGGGCGCCCCGACCGGTTGGATCATGAATTCCTGGATATCANNGTTGGTTACGAACAGGTCGTCACCCACCAGCTGAACTTTTGCACCCAGTTTTTCAGTCTGGTATTTCCAGCCATCCCAGTCAGACTCGTCCTGACCGTCTTCAATAGAAACGATCGGGTACTGTTCGCACAGCTCTGCCAGGTAATCAGAGAAACCTTCTGAGGTGAATACTTTGCCTTCACCTTTCAGGTCGTACTTGCCGTCTTTGTAGAATTCAGAAGACGCACAGTCGAGAGCCAGAGTCACGTTCTTGTCCAGCTCGTAGCCAGCGTTAGACACAGCTTCTTTGATCGCTGCCAGTGCATCGGCGTTAGACGCCAGGTTTGGTGCGAAACCACCTTCGTCGCCAACGGCAGTGTTCAGGCCCTGAGAAGACAGTACTTTCTTCAGAGCGTGGAAGATTTCTGCGCCACAACGCAGAGCTTCAGCGAAGGTAGGCGCGCCAACTGGCTGTACCATGAATTCCTGAATATCAACGTTGTTGTCTGCGTGCTCACCACCATTGATGATGTTCATCATGGGCACTGGCAAGATACTGGGGCCGTTGCAGCCATAGAGCTCGGCAAGATACCGGTACAGGGGCTGTTGCCGGTAATTGGCGCCGGCGTTGGCTGTGGCCAGGGATACGGCCAGAATCGCATTGGCGCCCAACTCCGCCTTGTTGGGCGTGCCATCCATCTCGCACATAAGGCGATCCATCACGAGCTGATCAAATACCACTCGCCCCTCCAGCGCCGGAGCAATCCGTTCGTTAACACACCGAACTGCCTGCAGGACGCCCTTGCCGTTGTA
>NZ_DJIO01000062.1:0-27735 GCF_002433655.1 Thalassolituus sp. UBA6592
CGAGCCAGAAAGCGCGAAGCGGGCTTGTTTTTGCTCCTGCAAAACATGCATTTCCGCCATCCATGGCGGTCAGGAGTTTAGCCGGTCCGGCGAGAGGGGTAAGGCCCCTCTATGAGGACAAGGGGCCTCACGTTTTTAGCAAATGCTTGGATAGATATTTGTGGGCAGTGGCCCTGTAAGACGATTAACAGGTCAGCGGATACGAGATGCTGCGTGGCGACTGATCGTTGCGCATATAAGTATTGATGCCCAGCGAATTCCATTGATAACCCAGGCTGGCCATTGGGCTGGATGGCGTGACGTTAAACACCAGTTCCGTTTTCAGCGGCTTTTTCAGATAGGACGATACCAGGGTGCTCAGTGTCGTCATGCGCTCAGAATCATTGACGATAGCTTCGTAAGCCTGCTGATCCAGTTCACCGGTATGAATGCGGATGCAGTTATTCTGATCAATAATCTGACTGCCGAGATGAGCACTTTCTCCCAGCTGGTGGTTTTCTGTGCCCAGTTGCAGACGCAGAGCAGCCGGAATACGGGTGTTCTGCGCGACAAACTCTTCCACTTTAATGCTGTCGAGTTGCAGATAATCCTGCACCAGAATTTTCAGTCCGGCAGCGGAACGCTCAGCTTTGGAATACAGACCAAAATAACGCAGCTTCAGCCGGGCAATGGCCGGAGAGTCCGTGTCATTAACCAGCCCAAGCAGGCTGTACAGCATGTGCCAGTAGCTGTCGCGGTCGTGTTCGATGGCATTGAAGTTAAGCTTAAACAGCGACCAGGCATCGTAGAGCTTGGGCAACAGCTGGCTGTGAATAATATCGAGAAATTCACGCGGCGCGTTCAGTTCTTCCCATTCATTATCCAGCAGTTCTTCGTTGTAAAAATCCGGCAGGGGGGAAGACAGACCGTACAGGCCGGAAATCTGCGTAATGATTTCGTAGCCTGAGTCTTTCTCCAGACGCTCAACTTTGCTGACGTCAGTTTCGCTGTAGCCCAGCCCCAGTTCCGGACGTACCGAAATCGTACGGGCAGGGCGTCGCGGTGAAACCGGATACTGGGCATTGATTTTATTCAGGATGCGGTAGGCCTGAAAAAACTCGTAGGCCTGCGCATCGTTAAGAATATCTTCCTCGAGGAACTTCAGCTCTTCACTGATTTCGACTGCCATTGCATCGTCTCCCCGTTATTCACATTGGTCAGCGACAGCGTCAGGAAGCTGTTGAGATCGGTGAACTGATCAAGCAGATAGAACATCAGCTCGCCGAACAGATACAGATCACCGCTACTGGCAAAACCGCTGCCGTCTACATCCATAGCAATATGACGTCCGCGCACCAGATAACCGCGTAACAGTTTTTCCGTCGGCGTTACCTGCATGCTTTGCAGGGATTCAATACGCTTGCGGTTGGCCGCGTGTTCTTTGGTATCGGTCTGATCGGTCGGGTTATACAGACTGAGCAGTGTCTTCAGGTTGTTCATATCCGCAACCGGCAGATAGTTCACCGTCAGATGGGTAATCAGTTTCCACAGCGTGCGGCCATCGGTAATAGGCGCAATGTATTCACTGATGGTGGAAACATTACTGACGCTCACCAGATCGGGAATATCCGGCGTGTTCACGTTGACTTCGCCCACCTTCAGCTGCGCAGTATTACGGCCGTTAGAGCATTGCAGGCGCGCAGTCAGAATTTCACGCGAAGGAATGTCCATACCCGGCGGATAACTGATGCGCAGAATATTTTCCTGATCCGTGTGCCCGGTGTAATGCTGAATCAGTTCATACACAGGGTTCTGACCGGCTTCTTTCGCCGCCAGCGAAAAGCTCTGATACTGAATCTTTTCTGATGAGCGGCGGCTCTGCCCCTGCAGGCTGGTGACCGAATGAATGGTCAGAGTACGGTTGGTATTGCGCACCGGGTTGATGTGCAGATCCGATGTTTTGTGATCCAGCGACATCGGTTCCGCATCGGTATCAAACAGGTTGATGGCCGGTGAGCAGAACAGGCGGAAGCTGTTTTTATCCAGCTGCAGGTTATGCACGGTCTGATCCAGCGAGAAGCGCAGGCGGAAGGCTTTTGGTAACGGACCGTCAATATCCAGGTTGGTGATATTCAGAAACAGGAAGTGGAACTTATTAATAAAGTATTCCTGCACATGTCGGAAACTGTTGAGGCCGGTTTTGCTGCTCTCAAACAGATAGAAGTCATCTTCCCACGCCATGTTCTTAATACTGTCGACCGGCAGATTCACTTCCTGGCTACCGGCAATCAGAGTGATCTGTTTAACGTGTTTGGTCAGCAGCCAGTAAATCTGGCTGGCGGCAACATAATCACCGGAAAGGTGTACCGGCAGTTCCGATACTTTCAGTTCAGCATTGGCCAGACTGGTATTGTGCATGGCCAGTTCAATGCTGGAGTGGGTCGCCTGCTGGGTCAGTTCACAGCTGCTGACGGTCAGAGGGTGCACCATCACTTCACGACAGGTACGGAAGCGGCAGCTGCTGCCGGAGACCTTCTGCGAATCCACTTTGCTGGCAGCTTTAATCGTTACCGGGTTGTTCAGAATATTACGCGGCTTGAATTCAACAATGGTGGTGGCCGGGATTTCTTTCAGATAATCCGGTGCCACAACACGCAGAATAGACTGGGCAAAATCCGGGAAGTCGGTATCCAGACGTTCCTGAATACCGGCACTCAGATACGCTGTACCCTGCAGAATGCGCTCAACATCCGGATCAGTACTGCTGCCGGACAGGTGCGGTGCCAGCGCCGGGTATTTACGGGCAAATTCCCGTGCTCCATCGCGCAGCGAGCGTAATTCATTCTGATAAAGATCTGTTTTCATAACTTATACCGCGGGCTCAACCCGGACCCTGCCATCCATTCCAATGTGAATTTTCGCGTTCACTTCCTGATTCATGCCACCGGCGACGGAAGCATTCAGCTGCCAGCTGAGTTGTGTCGGATCGTTCTTTTTGTCGTCGAAGGTGAGGTTGGTAATGTCTACCCGCTTTTCATACGACTTAATCTGCTGGCTGATTTCCTGCGTTAAATATTCAGTGTCCACCGCAGAATGCGACTGGAAGAAGCTGCGCAGATCGGGCAGCCCCATATTTTCATCAATCAGCACATTGCCACGCTGACTGTTCAGTAACAGCTCGATATCACGGGCAATGGAATCGGGCAGATCAAAACTGTCTTCTGCCGACTTCTTACCGGTTTGCCATTCGGCAACCCGTTGTAACAGACGCTTTCCTGACATCAGGAAACAACCCCGAAGTTATCTTCGTACTCAATGCCATCAACGTCGTGGATCCAGGTGATGCTGTCATAAATAAACGACACCTTCTCCATGTGACCAAGACGCGAGCTGGCACCTTCCGGTGTGTATTCCACTTCAAAATCAATGGCCACGATCTGAGCGTTTTTCAGAATCTGGCTGTAGTAGAGTTCTTCCATACCGGCACTGTCGATGCGGTACCAGTCGATCCTGACTTCTGTCAGCAGTTCCGATTGCCCAAGTGCCTGATACAACATCGGGGAAGTACGGTCGATATCCTTCAGAATGGTTATCGGCATATGCATACGGCGACCACTGGTCAGGCCGTTTTTATCGGTAGGCAGTTTGATTGCATGAGTACAGGCCAGTACTACGATGGCGCCTTCGCGGTTTTCCAGCCCGCATTCGCCTTCCAGAGTACCCTGAGTTTCAGCGGTGATTGTCATATAACCTGGTAATGCCATATCCGTCTCCTTGATCCGTCACCGGATTAAAAAATTCCATCAGCGTGTTGTTCCGTCGTTAACGGCGGCTCATCCTTAATGCGCCGCTCACCATAACCGACTCTGTTTTACGCTTTATCCAGTCGTCCACGTTCTTTCAGCGTGAACATATTTCCCATAAATTTAAAATGCGGTGTCAGGGTAATCCGAATCAGATACCAGGCACCTTTGCCTTCCATTTCGCGCACACTGATATTGGCTGCGCGCAACGGACGTTTGGCCCGTACACCGGGGGAAGGGCTGTCCATATCCGAGACATACTGACGCAGCCAGTTATTCAGCGACTGATCAATCTGGGAACGGGTCTTCCAGGCACCGATGTTCTCGCGCTGCAGAATTTTCAGATAATGCGAGAAACGGCAGCTGATCATGATAAACGGCAGCTGGCTGTCGAGCTTCTGACTCAGTGGCTCGTCAAACGAACTGTCTTCCTCACCACTTTCCTGATTGCAGCAGGCCGGAATTGCAGAGAAGCCGGCGGTGCGTGAACTTTTATAAATGCTCAGCGGCGTAAAGCCATGGTTTACCAGTTCGCTCAGGGTGCGGTCAGAAATCATCACCTCAGTCGGAATAATATTGCGGATACGGCTGTTGGACTGCGCGATGGCAATCTCTTCAATCAGACCGTATTCCTCACCGGTGACGTTTACAAACCAGCGGTAGCGGGCAAAGCTGCGGATAAATACGCTGGCCAGTGCAAACGATGAGCTGCCCCAGACACCGGGTGACGATTGCATGCTGGCTTCGGTAAAGCGCACACCACCACCGGTATTTTCATAGCGTTCACGCAATAAAAAGCGCGGCAGCGTCAGTGCCACATAACGGCTGTCGTGATGCGCACGGAAACCATTCCACTTGGCGTAAGCAGGCTGATCGAAGTGTGCTTTCAGATCACGGACAGAAGGAAGTTCAGCAAAGGTTTTAATACCAAACAGCGAAGGCGCGGCATTGGCCGCTACCGGGCAATGTGCCATGGCTGCCAGTGCTGCCATATTGCGGACCAGGGCAATATCCTGTGCTTTTTCACTGATATCGAAATCCGCCACCATCATCAGATAAGGCTTGCCACCGAGCTGGCCGAATTCCTGACGATAAACCAGATCATAGAGTGCGCTCTGGGTAACATCGGGCACATCTTCAAAGTCTTCAGTCACCGCCTGTTTACTGGCATTCAGCAGAACGACTTCAATGTTTTCCCCGGCCGGTACCTGACGGCTGAGGAAATCCACCGAGCGCCAGCTGCGTTCCAGCTGACGAAAAACCGGGTGATGAATAATTTCATTCAGCTGCTTCTGAATACGCTGCTCCAGATCTGCCTGAATCAGCAGACGTTCTGAATCGGTATCAAAAGAAGAATCACTGTAGCCAAACAGTTCAAACAGCGGCTGAATTTCGCGGCTCTTCACCTTCTCTTCAGTGAGCATGATGTACAGCGCAGCGGCCTGATTGAGCAGCGGAATGCCGCTCATCAGGTTATCAGGATGAAAATCATCAATGGCCGTAATCGGATAACGGATTTCCGTCGCAGCATCCAGCTCAGGCTGCAGGTGGTTGGTGATATTGGCATTAAAGGAAATCTTCCAGTGCTGCAGAATATCACCGGTATTACGGCCCAGTGCGCGGCTGTTTTCCGGGTCGACGATTTCCGAACGCTCGTCCACCGTCAGATCCGAAATCACCAGCACCCGCATCGGCAATTCGCTTTCCTGCTGCCGATGATCTGAATAGGTCAGATTAATGCGGTCACTTATCGCTTCCATGTCGGCTCCTACCAGCAGTATGCAATGGTTGGTGGCATATCGAGTGGCACAGTATCGAGCATCTGAACCACCGGACGCTGACCATGAATTTCATAGTTCAGGTCGATGTAACGCACACCCAGGTTCGCCAGTTGCGCACGCTGATTAGGGAAGTCATCCGGAGTAAATACGCGGCGGCCATCCTGAAAATCCACCAGGAACTTACTGAAGCCTTTCACACCGTTGTAATCCTTCAGCAGCGTCAGCTGGCCGATATCAATACGCAGAGTGACATCACCACAGGTTTCCAGTGACCAGCGGAAATCATGCTGAGTCGGGTAGTTGTAGTTAGCCATGGTCTGGGTACCGTCGCTGCAGTGCAGATCGATAAAGGTCGCGTACGGCGATACTTTGGCATCCGGGTTAGCGCCGGATGGCAGAGCATTCATGGAGACAACAAATTCGTTACCCACCACAAAAGCACCGTTGCTGGCTTTATTGACGATATCGAGGAACGTCTCGGTCAGCTGCAGTGAACGGCTGTTGACATCAGACTTCACATAACCGCGTTTGTATTCTTTGGATACAAAAGGAGACACTTCGGTATTGACGAAATTCCACAGCAGACCACCTTCACCGACCAGGGTGTTACCCAGTTCATTACGCGGTACGCCATCCAGAGCAGCCAGTACGTTATTTTCCCAGCGGGTCTGAATTTCACAGCTGCTTTCGCGCTGCATATAGTCGTAGGCGGTATCAATCGGGCCGGTAAAGAGTTTCCAGAACAGACGGGTAGTGGAAACCGGGCGACCAACCAGAGACTGCAGCTGTTTAACCGATACCCAGGCAGACGCCACAGGGCCGTTACCTTTTTCCGGTGCATCGGGATTAGTAAACAGTGTGGTAATGGAATCCAGTGACTGGGAGCGGGAAGAGGCTTTAAAAGCGACTTCAGCCAGTGCCTGCTTGTAAGCGTCTACCGCTTTAACCGAATCATCCAGCACTTTATCGTTATCGTCGCCATCACCGGAATCTTTGGTCGCTTTGGTGTAAACCTTCAGGCCTTTCTTCGCGGCTTTACCGACTTTACCGAATTTACCCAGTGCTTTCTTCAGCAGCTTGTTATTACCACGGCCGGCGCGGCCATCACTGATGGAATAGCTCTGAATTTCAGCAAAGAATTCCAGCTTCTCTTTTGATGGGTATTCGATTTCTTCAAACACAGACAGCTGTGCGTAGATATCTTCCATCAGACGGAAATAAGGGTTGTCACCGGTCGCCATACGATCGAGCAGATTGGTCCATTCATCGTGGTCACGTTGCTTCAGCTTACCTTCGTCAAAACGTTCGGCAAAATCCATCCACGCCTGAATATACTGGCGCTGATAGTATTTATCGAAGTCCTGCTTCACTTCGGTCAGCTGTTTGTCATCCATATTGGCGCGCTGGAATTCATCCAGGAAGGTCTGAATAAAATCGTAACCATCAATGGTGTAAGCCGCTTCGATTGCTGGTGGTTCAGCCAGAGTAATACTGCCGCCCCAGTAATCGCGCAGACGTACAGAATCAAAGCCCTGCGAATCCGCCCACTGAATAATCCAGCTGTAATCACCGTGGTTATTTTTAACCAGATACAGAAGGGCAGACTGCAGACTGTTCTTTTCCGTTTCCAGTGTTACCAGCGATGGGTTCCAGGCAACGTAAGTAATATAAATGTCGTTGAACAGAGCAGAGGAGTCTGCGGTAACCGCCGGGTCCTGAACCGTAATGTAGTCCGGGCCGATTGGCAGATCTTCGCTTTCTTCCTCTTCACTTTCCGGATTAAGGCGATCCTGCAGTGCGTTAATACGGCGCACCATGCCACCGGCCAGCGAGCTGATGTTCGTGCGCTGCATATCGTCGATGGTGGCTTTCAGGTTTTCGTCATAGGGCGTCAGCAGACTTTGCTGAACTGAACGTATGTACTCTTCCTTTAAACCAGCAACCGGATTGGCATTACCGGTCAGCAGAGTCCACGGCATGGGTGAAGACGCCTGATATTCTTCCAGAGATTCAATCAGGGTTTTCAGACGGTACAGATTCTCCAGCTTCTCATCCGTGCTGAGATCCGGTGAAGTAACATTGATTTCGCTGCCGGCATAGTTGGTATAAATATCCGCCAGCACTTCACGGTCGTTGTTATACAGGGCGGTGAGACCAACCAGTGCGACAAACGTCAGGGCACCACTGATACCCAGCGCATAGCGGCGCATGGCACGACGCAGACGAACAGCACTTGGCAGGTTAACCAACAGGCCACGGTCAGACGGCAGAATGCGGGTAAACAGATCGTGCAGGAACATACCTTCACGTACGGTTGAACCCTGCTCATCATGAATACTGGACGAGAAGTACAGGCCACGGAACGGCGGCGCTTCCTGATAGGCGTTACCTTTAAGAGCGGTTTTAATAAAGGTCTGCAGACCATCACGTAAACGCTCCATGGAAGACGGCAGCATCAGCACTTCATCACTGAGGGATGTGTCCTGCTCCATCATCAGCAAACGCAGATCTTTAACGCGCTCAATGACGTTATCGAGGGCGTAATCGACAATACTGGAATAATCACCGGAATCGGAATCGTTGAGGTAACCCATAGCCTGGGATTTCACTTCATCCGGCAGATGAGCTGCCCAGCCAGAGAAGCCGGGAATCAGATCCGACTTGGTGATCATCAGATAGATGGGAACCTTAACTTCCAGCTTCTCCATCATACGGTTAATGCTGTTGCGCACCTGACGGCCTTCTTCGAGCAGATCGTCTTCACTGGCATTCAGCAGACGGTCCGCAGCCACCACCAGAATAACGCCGTTAATCGGCTCTTTCTGTTTGTGCTGGGCAACCATATTAAGCAGCTGAGTCCATTCTTTACGGTCACGTTCGAGATTGTCCGGCACGGCATAACGGCCAGCAGTATCAATGACGATCCCTTCTTCGTGCAGCCACCATTCAATGTTCAGCGTAGAGCCTTCGGCTTTTTCTGACAGATCAATGGAAGGCAGCAGCAGTTTGGCATTACGCAGACTGGTGCTCTTACCCGAGGTCGGGCGACCGAAAATCATGTACCACGGCAGTACGTACAGGGGATCACCCTGAAACTTCAGCTGTGAGCGTTTCAGCGCGCGTACGGTGCGCTTCCAGCCATGACGCAGGGAACGTGACAGCTCGGTTGGTGTCATGCCCAGATCATCAACGACTTCTTCGCCAGAGCCTTTGCTCAGAATATTACGTACCTGCGCCCTGGCGCGCAGACGGATAATGATTTTGCGGATAATAATAATCGCAATCCAGATACCAAAAATGGCAGCCAGTGCGTACAGACCGTCCGTTAACGGACGCTCCAGCAGATAGGTTACGCTCATAACCACTGCTGAAATCAGCAGGACAACAAAGGTCCATAAGAGGAATTTCAGAAAGGTTTTCATATCAGCTCACTAACCCAACAATGTTGGAAACCCAACTATCAATCTGCAGCGCGTAAAACAGGAAGGTGGCAATCACGGCAACAAAAGGAATCGCGGTAAATACCGGGATCAGATTGAAGCGGCTGCGCATCAGCTTATTTTCACGCATGTCCTTTTGGTAAGCGGCGCTGAACAGAGTCGATTTATCCATGCGCGATACCGAATCTTCCGGCAGCATGATCGACATGTTGTAGCCACGGGCTTCTTCGATTTTGGGTCTGTCTTCCGGCATGAAGTAACGGCCTTTAAAACCCAGGCCCAGACACATCAGATAAATTTCGCGGATATCCGCATCGCTTCCCTGACGGTTGAGCAGGTTTAGCTGCTCATAAAATTCACTACCGGCATTGGTGGTTTCAAAATAATGACGTTGCAGCGAATCGTTCTTCCATGCCAGCTTGCCCGGCCATGGTGAGGTAAGAATCAGCTCGTCGATAAAAGCCACAACGGGGAACAGGGCCTTTTGCCGAACCGCTTCATCCACACCTGCAGACGCAGCATTTACCTGCGCACTGCTGATCAGGTTGACGAACTTGTTCTTCAGCTCTTCTGCCGATACCGGATCATCAGCGCTCAATGACTGACTTACAGAGCGGGCGGCAAGCAGAGCTTCCATGTAGTAATCTACCAGTCTCATGCTATGCCCCTTATTTTCTCAGAATAACCAGTTCGATCTTCAGATCTTCCGGCGCTTCGTCCCACATCAGACCCAGGCTCTTCTTGTTGATAACCTGATTCCATTTTTCATCATGAATATCAATGCGGGCATAGTTGGCGAAGTTTTTCTTCGGCAGACCCGGTGGTGGCCCTGGCATATGCAGTACACCAATACCAGGCAGTGAGCGCTCGATCAGAATGTCGATCATGTCGGCTTCCGCCAGTTTGGCCGTCGTCAGGAACGACTGAGAGTGATCAGACCATGGTGCTTCGGTATTCAGAATCAGATAGAAATCGACCTGATCTTCGAAGAACTCAGCCGGAATATCCACAGTAAAGCGCGTGTCGTTACGCTCAAATTCCACCAGAAACTGCGGGCCAACCGAAATCTCATTCAGCAGCTGAGTGATCAGCGTGCGGGCGGCGTTAAAGCAATCCCAGAGGTTGGTGTGCTCATAGGCAGGTAACAGAGATTCGCCATCTTTGTTCTCGCCGAGGAAGTTAATACTGCGCGAGAAAATACTGACTTCACCCACCAGTTCGCGCATAAAGCCATAAACATCCCATGGTGACACCGAAGGTGTTTCTGACATGTGATAAAAACGCGGAACGTAACGCGAAAGCGCCTGCAGACCCAGACGATAGCGCAGCATGTTCGGATCAAAGTTCTGACTGGCAGAGGCATTGGCAATACTGCTCAGCTGGAATGCACGACCACTCAGCTCATCACGCAGTTCTTTGACAATACTCAGCGCAGAGGCTGAAGCTTCAAGATTAATCAGAGGGGGAATGAAACTTTTCATAAAGATCAGCTTCTCACCATCCAGTGCAATACGGGCCACCGGAATCACATGATAATCAGCATAATCTTCAAGCTCGTGTGGAAGAATAATCTTGAGTTTATATACCAGCGGCTGCAGCTCTGCCTGCTGATCGTTCAGGTAAACATCATCCACTGCAACCGGAGCCGCGTCCGTGTAATAACGGGTGCTGACGCCAGCAACGTCGGTGTTGTTATGAATAATGGTGACGTTCGGATCAATCTGGCTCAATTTGCGCAGACCGATGTAAACGTCCATCGGACGTTCCGGATCAACTTCAATATTTTCCAGCGACCGGCTCTGAATCGAAGCGTTCTCATTAATGGTCGCAATAGCACCATCCTGAAACACAAAAGAGCCGCTTTCGACTTCAATCTGGCGGATCGCCAGCGCTTCATTGGCAAGGCTGAGATCGCGCACACCCCAGAACCAGGGGCGGCTCATATAACGAACCTGGCTCAGCTTTTCTTCCTGACTCAGCTCAGCATACTGAAAATGTTGCGGCTGCAGGAACATTCCCTGACGCCAGAAAACAGATTTAACCTTTGGCATGTCTTCCCCTTTAACCACCAGGCCTTTTAAAAGAATTTTGTATCTTCCGGATTCACCAGATTAATCTCGCGCGTACTTTTACGGCCGAGAGATAAATCGATGAACATTTCATCCGGAATTGCCTTTGCTTCGTCAGCAATAAGCCCGGTTGCAGACAGCACGAGATCAACAGCGCCACGTTTTGCTGGTTTAACCGGTATATCGAAAATATGTACGTCCAGTTCTGTGCTTAAACCGAAATAGCCGGAAATAATACCGACGTACATAGAACCCTGAGCACGAGGATAGGCTGTTACTTTATCCTCTCCGGGTTGCATGATCAGACGGTTGAACTGAGAGATGGTGTCATCAACGCGACCTTCGTTCAGGAGCTTTACAGCGCCTTCACGGGTTTCGGCAAGTCCACGGAATGTATTGGGATCACTTAACTGAAAAACACCAATCATCAAAGAATGTGGACGCCCACTGATGGAGTTCAGATCAGTAGGTGCGGAGGCATGAATATGAATAGCCCGGTCTTTATAAGACCAGTCTTCCGGTGCGACCTCCAAAACAGTTTTGCTGGCACACGAGGCCAGCAAAAACAGCGAAAAAAATAAGCTGATAAATTTCACGATGCATCCTGCAATAAAAAAACCTGCACCGGGCGGTGCAGGTTATTGCCGTCATCAGGCAGCAGTAGAACCGAAGCTGTATGCGCCCTCGGTACCTGCAGCATCATGAGTCCAGGTGATAGAACCTGGGTTGATGTGCAGAATTTCCATGTGACCCAGGTGAGCCTGAGTCGGATCGCCGATGCTTGGCAGTACAGTTTCAATGTCAACCAGTACGGCTTTTTCCATTTCCATTACGTAATACAGCTCTTCTTCGCCGCTGGCGGAGATGCGGTACCAGTTGATGGTAATGTCCAGCTGTTCACCGGTGGTCAGTGCGTTGTGCAGCAGCGGAGTCGCTTTGTCGATCATTTTAGTGATCTGCATAGGACGCATAGATGGCATGCTGGTGATCTGACCAGTCTGCTCATTCGTGCCGCGTGGAACGTGGTGGTAGAACGCCTGAATCATGATCTCGTCTTCGTGACCATCCTGGGTAGCGGTACCAACAGAATCCTCGCTCAGAGCACCAGAACTGATTTCACCCTGATTTTGTCCTTCAATAATCATATAAGCAGGAATTGCCATTTGTATTCTCCTTAATTAATACTTTCACAGGGAGAGTGATGCCACAGACCTGTGCCATCAACTTCACACTGCATCACTCTTTATCCAGTTTTCCTGCCAGAGAAAGTGTGAAACTTGATCCCATATATTTGAAATGAGGTCTCACGTTCATCTCTACGCGATAGAAGCCCGGATTTCCTTCATCGTCGGTCACAACGATACTTGCTTCACGCAGAGGTTTACGGCTGCGAACCTCTGCCGGCGGGTTATCCTGATCGGCCACATACTGGCGAACCCATGAATTAAGTTCACGATCAAGATCATTACGGGTTTTCCAGCTACCAATATGTTCGCGCTGCAGTACTTTGATGTAATGCGCAAGACGATCAATCATAAACAGGTATGGAAGTTCCGTTCCCAACTTGTAATTAGTTTCAGCCTGTTTTGCTTCAGGACTGTTACCGAAAAATTTCGGTTTCTGTGCGCTGTTTGCTGAGAAGAATGTAGCGTTGTCAGTTCCTTTACGCGCTACCAGACCAATAAAGCCCTGTTCTGCCAGTTCAAATTCCTGGCGATCAGACAGCATAACTTCGGTCGGACTGTGAACACGGGTTTCGCCATTTTCGAGATAGCGATAAACCGGCAGATCCAGAACCTCACCACCACTCTGAGGACCGATAACGTTCGGACACCAGCGGTATTCAGCAAATGAGCGCGACATGTTTGCCGCGAATGCATAGGATGCACTGCCCCAGCACAGTTTTTCCAGATCCTGGTTAATACCTTCCTGATAATTAAACTCTTTAACCTGATTGTCTTCGCCGTATGGCGAACGCAACATGAAACGTGGCGCAGTCAGACCAACGTTACGGGCATCATCCGATTCACGGAAGCCCTGCCATTTAGCGTATTGCGGACCTTCAAAAATAGATTCCAGATCTTTCAACGAAGGAAGACCCTGGAAACTTTCCAGACCAAAGAATTTCGGACCGGCAGACGCAATAAATGGTGCGTGCGACATGGCGCTGACAGATGCCAGATCCTGCAGAAGTTTGATGTCCTGCGCAGTCGGGTCAATCGCGTAGCCAGAAATAATGACACCGTAAGGCTTACCACCGAACTGGCCGTATTCCGCAGAATACACATGCTTGTACAGGCCTGAGCGGGTAACATCCGGAGAATCTTCGAAGTCTTCGATCATCTCGCTTTTGCTGGCGCTCATCATTTCAACCATGATGTTCTGTTTGAAATCAGTGCGCTTCACCAGGAAATGCAGACCACGCCAGGCGCTTTCTACTTTCTTGAATTCCCCAGCGTGAACAATTTCATCCAGCTGCGCGCTGATTTTCTCGTCGATGGCGGAAATCATATCGTCAACGAGCTTCTTCTCGACCTTATCCACCTTGGTGTTGCTTTTCAGCAGGTCAGAGATAAAGGCTTCTACACCACGACGGGCAGTATCAAAACCATCGTCGCCAGGAGACATGCGTGTTTCCTGCATCACCTGGTCAAGCAGGGATTCACCGGCTTCGGCAGCCAGATTAACTTCGCTGTTTTCAGTTGCAGTCGTCATACATTACTCCTTGTCGAGGCCCAGTTCTTTCATGATCTGGCTGCGTGTTTCTTCATTTTCCAGAATGGCCTGGATGGTTTTACGGAACGCCGGCACGTTACCCAGAGGGCCTTTTAACGCCTGCAGAGCGCGACGCAGTTCCATCAGGCTGGCCAGTTCCGGAACCTGTTCAGCAATCTTAGCCGGACCGAAACCCGCAAGGGAATCCACCTTAAGGTCGACATTGATGTCATCACCTTCATCTTTCAGCTTATTCGGTACTGAAAAGCTCATCGAAAGATTGTGACTTTTGATTACATCATTAAAGTTGTCTTTATTAATGTTAACCGGCTCGCGATCTTCGATAACTTCATCACTTTCGCGACCGGTAAAGTCATCAACGATGAGCATTTTCAGCGGCAGCTCAACATCTTCCGATGCACCGCCAGTATTGGACTTGTAAGAAATGTTAATGCGTTCTTTCGGCGCGACACTGCCATTGCTAGCCATGAGCTTCTCCCTGATTGACTGTCTGATTTAGAGGCTGGTTGCCGTTACCGGGTCCAGCCAGCAAAGACGTTTGAAGGCATCTGAACGACCTTCTTCTGTATCCTGATTTTCGTCGTCACTGCGACCGTACGCTTTAATAAGAATGTCGTAGGCGCGCGCAACAAAATCCGATTCCCATTCTGACACCGAGGTTTTTTCCACCCGCTCGATAAGCTGTTGCAGTAACGGAATGGCAACATCGGTCTGACCTGCGGCAGAGATCAGTTCTGCGCTGGCCAGTTTCACCCGGTATTTATCCCGTTCATTGAGCGGATTAAAGTCGCTGTTAAGCAATGTCAGTGCATCCTGAAGTTTGCCTGAGGCAGCCAGTTTTTCGGCCTCAGCGGTTACTTCAGATAATTTGTCGCCAGCATCGGTGCCGCCGGAAGCGCCACCCGGATTCATTTGGGTAGAAAGCCAGAACCGCGTCTGGTCATCAGCGAAAGGGGTGCCGTCGCTGTATTGAAGCTCGAGAATTTTGGGAACGCGGTTAATAAAACCTGTCAGCTCTTCAAGCAGTGCATCTTTGGCTTTCTGATATTCAGCGCCAAGAGCTTCAAGAGAATTCACTATTAAGCGCGTGCCGTCAAACCAGTAGGGCATTTTGGCCGCAGATGACTCAGCCTGGGTCACAACCTCAAGAAATTCGCCCTGTTCAAACAGATCGGAAAGCTTTTTAAGCTTGTCTGCCGGTGGTTTAGGCAGCTGGGTTTTGCCATCTTTGTTCGGCGGGAGCTTATCGATGGAGTCCCACAGTGCAGAACGAGAGTAACGGTAACGGCGCGGATCTGATGGTTTCTGCTGAGCATGAAAATCAGCCAGTTTGCGCAGACCTTCCTGAATCTGGCGATACGCCTTCTTGGCATCTGAGTCTGAACCGAGATCACCGACCTCAACACTGATGGCAGCATCGGCGGATTTTGCTGACGAAGATGCCTGCGCAGGCGCTGATTGAGGCGCTGCTTGCTGGGGTACTTGTTGAGGTGCTTGTTGTGGGGCTTGTTGTGGGGCTTGTTGAGTTGCCTGAGCAGCTGGCGCCGGTACAGGTTGTTGTACTGGCTGCTCCGCAGGCGCTGTTTGCTGCACTGCAGCGGGTTGTGAAGCTGATTGCGCCGCAGCCTGAGCTGGCTGAGTCTCCGCAGGCTGAGTGGCGGCGGGCGCGGCAGCGGGAGCAGGCTCTTTGCTTTTCAGTTCAAATTCAGCCGCTTTCTTCGCATTTTTAAGGCTGCTGTTAAATTCTCTGACATCCGGCGCTGATGATTCCATCTTATCCGCCAGCTCAATGTCCAGGCTGCGCAGTAAGTCGGCACAGGCCACAATGTTTTCAGCGTCACCATTTACCGGTGGATGCAGCGTCATATAGTTATTGGATTTTTCTGAAAGCCATTCCACCGCACTTTTGCGTCCACGCAGACGCTTAACCGGCGGAAAACCATTTTCCCAGAAATTTTTCTGCATATTTTCCAGAATGCCCAGACCAGCGCGCATACCGGCATAGCCTTCGGTCTCTGTTAATGCATAGGCAAGATAAGATGCGACAGAAAAATCTTTTGTCGTGTCTGATAGCAAACGGGAAGAAAGATTTTTTACTGTTTCCCAGTCGACTTTTTCAGATGTGATGGATTCGAGTTTTGCCAGTTCGGCTTCCAGAAGTTCATAGTCTGGTTCGTACTTGGCATTTATACCGGCAGGGCTCTCTCCTGGTACGGGCTCTGTTCCTAACGCTGAAAATGGGTGTGACTGTTCCGCCATTTTTCTATATCCATATAGTTCACTGGTAATCTGCCTGTAATTTCAGGCTTCTCAGGAGAGCGAGGAGTATCAAAGTGTGAGCGGGTTATTGTCAACAGTTAATTCAGTTGTGTTTTAATGGATTTCGAAAGTTCGACGCGTATAATCGCCGCGACTAGGAAGAGCACTCAAATAAGGAAGTTGTAATGAGGTTGCCACATTTTTCAAAATTAATTTCTTATCTATTGATTTCGTTCACGATTTCTTCGTGTGGTGGTTCTGGTGGTGGCAGCGTCACCGATGATCCATCGGTAATTGGCGAAGGCCAGCCGGAAATATTAGAAGGAGATTCCGGTACAAGTCAGGTCACACTGCCGTTCGTGGCGCAAATTAGCGGATTAATTAAATATAATACTTTTGACTTAGGGGCCGTCGAAGAAAGTGATTTCGTGCCCTTAGTCGGAGAGTACACCGTTGAAGAAGGGACAGAATACGCCATTATCGTTGAAGTGTTGGGCGATGAGCGTATCGAAGGTGATGAAGATTTTGGTGTCTTAATTACCGACGAAAATGGACAAGAGTTGACAAGACTTTACGGAAAAATTGTTAACGACGATTTTCCTTCTTATACCGTAACTGCGACAGACGTCACAGAAGTGGATAACGGTACCTCCAATCTGGTTTACACCATCACACTATCCGAAAGTACGATAGATGACTTTGTTCTTAACGCTGCGACTGTCAGTCAAACTGGTAATGGCATTGCGACAGCGGATGAAGATTACCGTCCTGTTAATGAAGAGGTCGTCTTTACCCGTGGCGAATTAACAAAAACCGTAACCGTGACTGTTTTTGGTGATACTGATGTCGAGCCGGATGAGGCGGTGACGTTATCAGTCACACATGCGTCGGGTATGGAACAAAGCGCAACGGCGTATATCCGTACCGATGATGTTCCGGGTTCCGGAAATGTTCCTACCTTCGAAATTAATGCTGGCCGGCCAATTGCGGTTTCTGAGAATTTTTCCGCACGGGACAGTGAAGGCTACAACCAGTTTGATGTGACATTTACATTACATCCGGATTTCGCCGGCTCAGTCACAGAAGCCTTTGATTTAACCTATCAGCTGATCGCGCTCGACAGTTATGAGTATCCCGATGAAGCGGCCCTGGCAGATGAAGACGACTTCGATCCGACATCAGGAGTTATTACCATTCTGCCTGAAACCGGTGGTTCTTCGTCACCACGGGAATATACCGCGACGATCCGCATTCGGGATGACTCCGAACTCGAAGGTACGGAGGTGCTTGGCTTCCTTCTTTCGAATGATGAAGGCGCACAGTTTGGTTTTACCTATGTACTGATCCGCGATAATGAATCCCCGGATTTTGACGTAACAGTAACAGGGGGAGTGAATGACTCTCTGGCAATTGTTGAAGGCGACACCAACAATCCGCAGACGATCACCGTTACCTACCCTGAGGGGCAGAACGGTAATGCTCAGGATTTCCGCTATAGCCTGTTTGTAGAAGGCAGTGGCAATAACAAAGCAGCGCTTGATGATTTCATCTCCCCGGCCGGTGATTCTGTTATCACGTCCGGCACAATACGTGTTGGTGACGGCATCAGCAGCGGGGAAAATCAGATCTCCTTCACCCTGAACGGCGATGACGTCACAGAAGGTAATGAAGAATTTTACCTGCAGATCTTTGATGAAAGCGGCAACGAGCTGCAGCGCCAGAACGGTGAGCTGATTATTTACACCTTCACCATAATCGACGACGACCTGCCCTCAGTACGCTGGGCGCGCGTTAACGACGACGGAGATGAGAGCGCTTCGGATCCTTTGGCTGATGTAAGCGGCAATATCAATATCTGTGAAGACGGCTCGTTTGCCGGAACAGATCATTGCCTGGCGACAGCAATCAGTGATGATCCATCGGCAAACGGTGCGGATGTTACCGAGTCAGAGCCATATCATCTTTATCTGGTACTGGGTGGTTCAGGTGCCAGCTCGGCACTGCAGAATTATGCGATCAATATCACAGCAGTCAGTACAGCGGCTTCCTGTAACTGGACTGCCAGCGGCGTTCTGCTTGAAGAAGACGAATATGAATTACAGCACTCAGGCACCTTTGCGGAAGGAGCAAGCCGCTACCGTGTGCGCTTTACGCCAGAGAACGACGATCTGGTTGAGTGTGATGAAACCGTCACGCTGCAGGCGACATTAAGCTCTGCTGATTTCTCCGCCGTGGCTGGTACTGAGCAATCGAATGATCTCGATCTGACGGTAAAGAATAACGACATCAGCTACGTCGATATCATTGGCTTCAGCGCCTATGAAGAACTGGCTGATGCCGGCAGCCAGGCAGCACAGAGCGGCAGCACGGATACCAATGCTGCTACGGTTTACCGTATTCGCCAGACACTGGCAGCGAATACTGCTGTGGAGTATGCGCGCATCTTTGGTGATACCAATGAAAGTGATTACGCACCGCTTGATCCGGCTGACTCGTCAGATGCTCTTGAGGTTTTTGCTTCACTGGCGGCAGCTGTAGATGTCTCGGGCTTAACCGAACTTGCACTCAGTGATACCACAGAGCATCTCCTTGGCTCCCTGATCGTTGACGATTCAGTAGTCGAACAGAATGAAACAGCACAACTTGTCGTCCGCTTTAAGGCCAGCGTTTATAGCAGCGCTCCGGGGGATTACCCAATGGCGCTCCGTGTTTGCGCCAGTGGCGATGCGACGAGCTGCAGTCCTGCAACCAGTATTGGTTCTTACTCTGCAAATGCTGACGCCAGCGGTACCATTCTCAATGACGAGTTGGTGAGGGTAAACCTGTCATCAGGACCTGCAGTGGTGAATAGTGAAATATCCGCAGAAGAGTCAGCGGGAGCCCTCAGTGTTTACACCATTAGCCTGACAACGGTAGACAGTGCTGGCAACAACCTGCACAGCGGTGCAGATTTTTCAGGCTTTTCCGTAACTCTGGCTGCAAGTCTGAGCAGCTGTGCGGATACAACGTCAGCCTGTGCAACATCCGGTACGGACTATTCGATTACGGCAGGTGATCTGATTGACCTGACGACTTTGAACATCGGAAGCGCAGCAATAGAGCTGACCTTTACCGACGATAGCATCGTTGAGCCGGATGAAACCGGCACACTGACACTTGCCTTAAGTGCTGGCAGCGAAGACTTTATCTTTAATCACAGTGAAGTGGACGGCAAATCGCTCAACATCACCATTGAGAACGATGACTTTATTAATCCGGCCATTACCAGCACAAATTCGAGCGGTAATGAAGGCAGCGGAAGTAATGATGTCGATATTAACATCAATCTGGGCGCTGCTATTGCAAGTAACGTGGATCTGGATCTGACAATCACCGACACCTGTCAGGTGGATGAGTCAACCGGTTGTGGCACACCGGGTGGCCTGGACACGGATTACAGTCTTTCAGACAGTGAATTTGATCTCAGCGGATCAACTGCAGAAAAGACCATTACCCTGACGATTCTGGGTGACACCATCACAGAGCCGGACGAAGTTGTAACGCTGACGCTCAGTCTGGACGGCACCAATATCAGCAATTATGTCGATCCGGATTTTGATTCCTCGACGCTTAAAAGCTTCAGTTACACCATAGTTAATGATGACTATTTAACTCCGGCTATATCGCTGAGTAGCAGCTCTGCACTGGAAAGAAATTCGGGTAGCTTCGTTGCGGCAACATTGACGCTGGCGTTAACTCCGGGGCAACAAATAGCCGATAACGTGAATGACTTCAGTCTTGTGCTTTCCGTTGCCTGTGCAGCGGTTGGTGGCGGTGACTGTGGAGATGAGGAAAGCGGTGACTTTATATCAGGGCTTGGTTCATCGCCGCTTACTGTTGATCTGAGGGGCGAGTCAAGTCCGGTCAGCATCGATTATAGCCTGCAAGTTTTAGGTGATTCGCTGGTCGAGCCAGATGAAGTAGTTACTTACACCTTAGCATTATCGGCTGACAGCAATGGTGCTTACTTAAATCCTGCGGTTACAGCGGGCGCTGAATTAGGAACGGCATCATTTATCATTGAAAATGATGATGTTCTGGATATAAGCGTGTCGTCATCCGGTGGAACATCCTCTGGTAATACCGTCACCATCGGTGAAGGGGGATCCATCATTTATTCTCTGAACTGGGACGGAGAAAAAACAGCGAGCAACTTGCCCGCAGTGACATTTAAACTGTCAGATGTGACGTCCTGTACGGTAAGAACGGCTGCTTCATCAGATACCAACCTCGGTACAGCTAAATTAGGAACTATTGAATTAGGCACAGCCGTTACTCAGGCGTCTTTTTCTCCGGTGACGGCTACTGACGATAGCCTGATTGAATTAAATGAAACTACCTGTATTACCTTTAAAGCAAGTGTCGATGGCAGTTTTATGGATTCCGTCAGTAGTTTCATCGCACTGCCAGATGATCAGACGATAGTTATTACAGACAATGATGTGTTCACTGTCACTGTCTCGGGCTATGTTGCCGAGGGTGGAGATTTTACGATTAATCTGTCCGGCAATTACCAGTTCCATAGTGATACTCAACTGACCGTTACCATGGACATTGAAGATATCGACTGCAGTGGCTATTCGACTGCCAATGTTTCAGCAGATTACTCCGATATGGAATGTTTCATCAGGCCTTCCGAAATCGGTGACCCTGAGCAACTGATTTCAGACTACGTTGAATCAGGACTTACGTTCGGGATCGCGGAATCATCAGGATCGACGTTATCCTTTACAGTCACCGCGGCACAGGACAACCTGCAAACACTGAATCAATGGCTGCTGGTTAACCTGTCTGTAGCCGATGGTGATGTATTTGGTGACGGTTATGTGCCATCTCCGTTACTGTTCCTGGATAACGAAAATCAAAACATTACGGGTACTGGCATCAGTCAATGTATTCAGGACGATGGCAGTCTGGACAGCTGTTCTGACTCATCCGCGCCATCGGCGGATAAAGAATATGCACGTGCAGGATATATGGAAAATCGCTACACCTATTTCACTGCAGCTGGTGCTCCCATACTGAATACTCTCGTTGCAGGTAACTTAACCGCTCCAGAAGTGTATGGCTGCGTTCAGGATAACTACACCGGCCTTATCTGGAATACCTCAGGAACCTGTGGAGCCATGTCAGTCAATGCCTTCACACCGTCTTTGATAGAGGTACTTTCCTTAATGGAATATCAGAAGCTGGGCCAAAACGCATTTTTTAATGACACATCGTATCTGACGTCAACCCAGTGCAGTGATACAGATCCTGTACTGATGACAGAAGGGTACTATCTGGTGAATACAGCGACAGGTGCAGTTACCTGTACTATTTCTCCGACAGATGGATCAGATATAGAAGTTGAAAATCTGCCCTAATAAATAGTGGTTGGATTAAAAGCAGAAAATCGCGCAACGGGTAGAAATACCCGCTGCGCAAAGGCGACGTAAGGTAAGAACCTGAAGCGCAAGAATTTACAGAATTAACTCAGGAATATCATCATGACAGACCATAAGATCAAAGCATCTCTTAAGTTCGGTTGTGTATCTCTGGCGACCGCAGCGATTGTCGCCTGCGGTGGTGGAGGTGGCGGCGGCGGTGGTGGTTCGTCCACACCGGAACCATCTGCGCCTTCTGCCGTATCGCCACAGTTAACCGTCAGCGCGATAAAAACCTTTACCTTTTCCTGGCAGGAAGTGGCCGATACCGACTACTACCGTATCCTGGAAAACCCTGATGGCCAGTCTGGCTTCTCTCAACTGGGCAGCAATATCACCCAGACCACAGCCGCCAATGCAGACGGCTTTGCACAACAAAGCGCCAGTTTTGAAATGCCCGTTTTTCTGCGCCACAGTGCCAGCTACATAATTGAAAGCTGCAATGATGTTGGCTGTACATCATCAACGACAATGAACGTCACCAATACCGCAGGCGATGCGGCTGATATCAACGCCGGGGTAGGCTACTTTAAGGCCAGTAATGCAGAGGAGGATGACGGTTATACGAATTCAGCTGATTATCTTCACGCATTCCGTCCAGCGTTTAACTCGGATGCCAGCCGCATGGTCTATGGCGCACCGAAAGAAGATGGCAACGGTGTATCTGAATCGGATAACAGTGTATCTGACTCCGGTGCTGTGTATGTGTTTGATAAAGATGATGCAGGGCAGTGGACACAGACCGCTTATATTAAAGCGCCGACAGTAACTGAAAATGCCTGGTTTGGCTCTTCGGTCGCCATGACCGCTGATGGAAGCACCATTGCTGTGGGTGCTGCCGGGTATGGTAATACCGGTATTGAAGCCTATGTTTATCAATTGGTCGCTGGTAGCTGGACGCTAACAGGAATATTAACGTCAGAGGAAAATAACGCCAGTGAAACTGATGGCTTTGGTGCCGATATTGATATCAGTGATGATGGTTCGTTGGTTGCTATTGGTGCGCTGAAAGATCCCTACAACAAAGCGGGTGATAACGTTGGTACCTATGCAGGTTCGGTTTACCTTTTTGAGAAAATTTCCGGTACTTGGTCGCAAAAAGCGTATCTGAAGCCTGATTATCAGGACGCTTCAGATGTATTTGGCAAAAGTATTGATTTAACACCAGATGGAAGATACTTGGCTGTTGGTGCTAATGGTGTAGACAGTGGTGTAACCGGAGACGAATCTGATAACGATATGTCAAGATCAGGGGCTGTGTACATTTACGAAAATAATAATGGCAATTGGGGTGACTATACATTTCTGCAGTCTGATTATCTGAAAGTGAATGGTTGTTTCGGTGGATCGGTCGCTTTGAATAGCGATGCCACTGTATTGGCAACCGGTGCATATTGCGATACGAGTCGGGCGCGCGATATTAACGGTGATCAGGAAAATGAAGCTGGAAGCGATGTCGGTGCGGTGTTTATCTATACAAGATCAGGAACAACATGGACGAAACAAGCCTATCTGAAAGCCAGTAATGCATCGGATGGAGATAATTTTGGCTTTGGAATCAGTTTGAGTGGGGATGGTGATATTCTGGCGGTGTCAGCATATGGTGATCAAACCGATGAGGTTGGTATTTTGCCCGGCACTAATGATGAGAGCATCTCAACACCAAACGGAGGTTCTTTTTACATTTTTGAAAACAAGGGCAATGAATGGCAGCAGTCAACCTATATTCAAAGCCCGAGTTATGACAATCCATTCGTAAGCTATTGGCCGCGCTTAAGCCGTGACGGATCAACTTTGGGGATTGCTCATCATCGTGATTACAGTACTGCAACGGGTGTTTTTGGAGTTATGGATAGTGCCTTTAGTTTGAATGACTCGGAAAGTGTTGGCGCGGTTCTTATATACTGATAATGGAATTATAAAAAAGGAATTTTTATGCTTACCAAAATATGTAGGAAAGTATTATTTCTCATTTCCTCTGTTTTAATTTATAACTCGGTTTTGGCTGAAATACCTTCAGCGTCGGAGGTTGTAGATTGCAATCGAGGTGTATATTACCCTGAGGAGAACGAAGATCGTGTAACTGCCGATATTATGAATATCAGTTGTTACTTGATTGACGGAGTAAACACTCTTCAATGGGCCCGATTTTCTGTAATTAACGTGGAAAGTCACGTGGCAACTCTCGAAAGTTTATTAAACTTTTCAACAGCAAACAGCGCTCCGGATACAACAGTCGCGGGCAGAGACTCAGTGGCAGGCTATCGCCTGCCAACCCTGAAAGAGCTGATGTTGCTGACAGAATATGTTGCGCCCTTGGGCTCAACCGTTGATGGCCAATCCACTCCGGTTTATTCACTGTTCGGTAACAATTACATCATCCGTTACTGGCTGGAAAATGGCGGCATCAGCTCGCCATCTACGTCTTACCTGATCAGCCGTACGCCTCATTTTAGCGAAGGGAGCGTTGACGGGGTGTTTGCGGTAAACATTGCCGATGGTACTACGGCGGTATTGCCACTTTCCGCCTTGACTGTTGCGGGAACCCGAACGGCTTATGCTTTGTATGTACGCAGCTTTCCTGCCAAATTCCGTTTACGCACCATTCAGGGAGGCCAGACAGTCTGTCTTTCAAGACCTGAAGTTGCTGACACTAATGGAAATTATTACCCGTCTTTGGAAACCTGTGACACCGATGACCGCTTCTACTGGTCATACAATATCGAAACTGATTCGCGCTGTATTTACTCCACCTATCTGGGTGAAGACTATTGCTTATCCCGCTTCTCGAGTGATTTGGTAGCTGAGGCAATGTTACGACCAGAGTCAGGCTCCGGATACGACTCGTTCGATGCATGGTCATTCCGGAATAACGTGCTGTTTCACTATTTTAACCCTAACGGAAGCGGACCCACTAACGGCGATTATTACTTCACGAACAATCTCGAGACCAGCCGAACTCTGGGCGATGCACTTGAGTGGGAAGTCGTTAGGGATTAACGGCGAATTCGACGATCTATGAATTACGACGGATGTTGTAAAAATAAGGATTTTTAAAAATGGCAGATATTCTTTTTTCGTTCTCGACCGACAGTTACCAAAGCCAGTTCACTCTGGTGAACTACAGCGGCCGGGAAGAGTTGTCGAAACTGTTCAAATTCGACCTGATGTTGAAAGTTAAGCTCGAAGATGTTGCTGATATCGACTTTATCGGCATCCTGACAGAAAACGCGTCACTCAACATCGCAGGCCCGGTTGGTGAAGAGGAGATCGACTACCGCGTGACCGGCATGCTGGAGTCTATCGAAGAAGAATATCACGGCTCCGCCACCCACAAATATTACCGGGCAAGCCTGGTGCCGACCATCTCCCGTCAGACCCGCAATCTGTCTTACGACATCTATGTCGGCATGAAGGCAAATGAAATTCTGGAAGAAGAGTTAAGCAAGGACCTTCAGGTCGATTACGGTATGAGCCTGACCGCGGACTACCCGCAGAAGGCCTTTGTCTGCCAGTATGCTGAATCCAACTTCTCATTTATCTCACGACTGGCCAGTCACTGGGGGATCTATTACTACTTCGATCATACCCAGAATGGCAAAATGGTCTTTGCTGATGATGAGCATTGCGAGCCGGGTCTGATCGCTGAAGCTAAGCTGGATCTGAGCAACAATAAGAACACCAGCTTTAATACTGTGCGTACACTGCGTAAATCCTTCCATGCCGTACCGGCTGGGGTGATCGTATCTGAGATTAACCCGGAACAGGCAAGCCTGCATTTTGAAGGCACCGCCGGTGAAGTTGACGAAAAGAACTGTGTTCACCTTGTCAGCGAAGGTTGTGACGACAAAGACGAGGCGGATACCATTGCTAAAATCCGTCTCGACGAATACCAGTGCCAGTCTGTCAAATACCATGGAACATCCGGCATTCCCTGCCTGGCGCCGGGTTTCTCACTGCTGGTAAGCACACCGGATGGCGGCCAGGAAGAAATCCTGATTACCAGCGTGCAGCACCAGGCATCCAACCTGGACAACAGCCATCGTGCAGACGATGGCGAAGGCGGTAACTATTACGAAGCCACCTTTACCGCGATTCCAAAAGAAATCGTATTCCGCCCTAAATACGAACGCGACAATAAGCCCCGGGCAATCTCAACCACAGCACGGGTGTATTCCGCAGAAGAAAACAGCGGCATCGCACAACGCGATGCGTCTGGTCATTACCAGGTCATCTTTGACTTCTTAAAAGGCGAAGACCCTAAAGTATCCTGCTGGATGCGTCGCGCCAGCCACACTGCACATACCAACCACTTTGATATGCCATTGACCCCAGGCACCGAAGTTCAGATCGCATTCGTCGACGGCAACCCCGATCGGCCATACATTGAAAGCGCACTGGAAAACTCACAGTCACTGCGTTACCCGGTTAATAACGAACGCCCACATCATGCGTCTATTCGGACGGATGGGACACTGTATATGGAAGCGCTTAAATCTAAGCAGGCTCTCTATATAAGTGCAGTTATCGATCCTGATGAGGCTAAAAGTTATTCATCTCAGCATATGATTCCGCGGTTGAATCCCGATGGAACCCTCAATGTAGAGAATAGTAACTATGTACCGGGGTACGACCATATCTATGAGCGATATGGCGATGAATATACAAGAGTGCTTGGTACAAATTTCAAGTACGGTCGAAATGCAGACTTTAACTTTGGCGCAAAGTTTGAAGAGAATCATGTTGTTGCTGATCAAAATCCATGGCATGTGAAACAGTCTTATGATCTCAGTGGAAAGATTCTCGACGATGAGAAAAAAGTAACGCACGGTATATTTGATGATGGCCTTAAAGATGAAAGGAAGGCTGGGATTGTCAGAAAAGATTTCGGAAACACTTACTATTATCAAACCGGTACGCATTCAACATGGGCGCAGGGAGCAGAGCAGAGTGGTATTCACTCGACCTTTAACTATGGTGGACGCTATGTTGAAAACAATGCCAGCTTAGACGCCTCGAAAAATGGTAAGAAAGGTACTTCCTTGCCATCGGGATGGTCTGATGAAGCCCTTGTTACTCAGAACTTTGGTGACACATACCAATACATAGAAGGCGTCCATTCCGAAGGCCATGATGGGGACTACACCTTCCAGAGGAAGGGTAATACGACTGAGACTTATTATGGTGAAATAAAGAAAAATATTACAGGTAATGTTTTTGATAATATTACAGGAGATGTTTCTATAACAATAAATGGTCAAAAGTCGGAAGTTATTCAAAACTTAGCAGGAGATAAAACTGAAACCATAATCGCTGCAGGGAGCTATACGGCTACTTGCACAGCCGCGAAAGAGATTAGTTTGATAGAAATGACCTCTGATAAAAAAGCAACGCTAACTGGAAATGAAAGCTTTTTTAAAACAGCGAATGATTCATCTTGCGTATTTGGTCAAAAAACTGAGTTGATGAACGGATTTGCTGCTGCATCGATGGTTGGTATGAAAGTAGAAACATTTTTTGCAGGGCAGGTGACTATAGGAAAAGCTGTAGATATTACAGAGCGATCTACGAACTTAAAGAAATTAAGCACAGTAGTTGAAAAATATAATACAAAAGTCGTTGATTATGGTGCGAGTAAAATATCGAAAGCTAAAATTTATATTATGAGTTGAGCATGATTAGAATTATCCCGATTGTTGCGTTTCTATACGCCTTTATTCTTGGTGCAAGTGAGTTGTGGGATGTTGGTTTTCCCGATTGGCAGTGGGATAGCCGTATGAGTGTTGTTGATAATATGAATAAGTATAAATTTTTTAACCCATACTTAGGCTTTTTGGGCGAGTTGGTGATTTTATTTATTCTTTATTTATTAATTAAGGGCTTGTACGTTGATCTGGTGGCTAACGAATACACTGAGGGTAAAGTGATTAAAGTGGAAGAATCTGATACCCGTGTGAACAACAGGAACTTAACAAATTTATATGTAGCTTATATGGATGTTGAAGGATGGTTTAAGGATCAGCCCGCAGAGTATAAGACGAGCATTAAGATTGGAGATAGGGTTAGAATTCGGTATCAAAAAGGGCGTGTTGACAGGGCTATGTTTGATGGTTTGGTTGAAGATCATGATGAATCGAAATTATCCAATCAAAGCTCACAACTGACTAACGAGTCTGATGTATCAGGCATCGACGCCTATCTTA
>NZ_DJIO01000063.1:0-45265 GCF_002433655.1 Thalassolituus sp. UBA6592
TAGATAGATAGATAGATAGATAGATAGATACATAGATAGATAGATAGATAGATAGATAGATAGATAGATAGATAGATAGATAGATAGATAGATAGATAGAAGCGCCACCTCATTCCCCTGCCTGAAGATCCGGCTTTACACTTCCCTACACGCCCGGCGCTCCTATTGGAGAATCAGGCAATACAGCCGGACGATCTATCTAAATCCACGGGACTTTTCTGGCGGATACTTAGACACAGGATTAGTTTTATCACACGCCCTTTTATGCCCACTACTTATATCCACTATGGGCGAAGTGTCAGGCAGGCACACAAGATCTGCCGGCACAGGGGCCGCAGCAGTCAGCGCAGACTGCTCTCTGTCATGGCAAGAAGACTCAGAGGAAGCAAGATGATCAAGGTCACCATCAATGATGCAGAACATTCGCTGGATGTTCCGGAAGACACCCCGATTCTGTGGGTGCTGCGGGACACTCTGAAACTCACCGGAACCCGTTTCAGCTGCGGCATGGCCCTGTGCGGTGCCTGCACAGTGCATGTAGACGGCAACCCGGTACGCTCCTGCTCTACCCCAATCTCATCCGTCGCCGGCAAACACATCACCACCATTGAAGCCATGAGTGCTGATCCTGTGGGTCAGAAAGTACAACAGGCGTGGATGGACGAAGCCGTCGCTCAATGCGGCTACTGCCAATCCGGCCAGGTGATGAGTGCAGTCGCTCTGCTGAAGCAGCATACCAATCCGACCGATGAACAGATCGATAGCCTTATGAGCGGCAATATCTGCCGTTGCGGCACCTACCCCCGTATCCGCAGCGCCATTCATCGCGCTGCCAGCAATCAGACCGCAGATATCGAAAGCAGCCTGTTTACGGAGGTTAAGACATGAACAGTAAAGTGACTCACGACAATCATCAGGCCTCTGAATTGGCAAACGGCGCAGAGAGCACAATGAACCAGGATCTGATGCTGGCCAATGTCAGCCGTCGCCGCTTTATGCAGGGAGCCGCGGCTGCCAGTGCATTTGTTCTGGCAGCCCGCTTCACTCCGGCCAGCGCAGAAGAGAAGAAACCGGCCTACGGTGCTGCCGCCATGCCCAATGGCTGGGCAGATAATCCGGATGTGTTTATCAGCATCGCCACCGACGGCACCGTCACACTGATCAACCACCGCGGAGAAATGGGTCAGGGCATCCGTACCAGCATCATTATGGTGATGGCTGATGAAATGGGTGCCGACTGGCAACAGGTCAAAGTTGAACAGGCCATCGCCAACGAAGAAAAATACGGCAACCAGAACACTGACGGTTCACGCTCCATGCGTCACTGGTTTGAGCCGATGCGCCGTGCCGGAGCGGGTGCACGCTACATGCTGGAACAGGCTGCAGCCAAACAGTGGAATGTTCCGGCCGCTGAATGTAAAACCGATGTTCATAAAATAGTTCACCAGCCAAGTGGACGTTCACTGTCATTTGGTGAACTGGCAGAAGCAGCCGCTGACATTGCCGTACCGCAACGCTCGCAGCTGACGCTGAAAAAGCCCGGCGAATGGCGCTACATTATGCAGAAGCCTGAACAGTTTCCGGCTGCCAACAAAAAGCAGCCACTGGCCATCGATGGTATGGACATCGTTACCGGTAAAGCTCAGTACGCCGCAGACGTGTATTGGGAAGATATGCTGTACGCCGCCATTGCCCGTCCGCCATCTTATGGCTCTGCGGTAAAATCTTTTGATGATAGCGCTGCTTTAAAAGTACCTGGCGTCGTGAAGGTTATTGAAATGCCAACCGCCAGCCAGCCATCAGCGTTTGCTCCGTTAGGCGGCGTTGCTGTTCTGGCGGAAAATACCTGGGCTGCAATTAAAGGCCGCAACGCACTGCAGATTAAATGGGACGATGTGCCGGCCGGGGCCAACGCTGCCTATGACTCAGTGAAGTACCGCAAATATCTGGAACAAACCGCAGAACAGCCGGGCCAGGTGGTACATAAAAAAGGCAGCATTAACCGCGCCCGTAAAGGTGCAGAACAGGGCCTCACCGTTAATTACTACGCCCCACACATGTCACAGGCTCCAATGGAACCCATGGCTGCCATCGTGCGTATTAATGGTGATAAAGCGGATGTCTGGACCTCAGTACAGAATCCCCAGGCTGCGCGTGACGGTGTAGCCGGTCGACTCGGACTGAAGCCTGAAGACGTGACCGTACAGTGCGGCCTGATGGGTGGTGGCTTCGGCCGTAAAGCCAAACCGGATTACGTGTTTGAAGCGGCGGATTTATCAAAAGCCATGGGTGGTCGTCCGGTGCTGGTACAGTGGACCCGTGAAGACGATCTGCAGAATGGTTTCTTCCATACAGTTGCGCTGGAACACATGAGTGCCTGGATGGATGGTGATGGCAAAGTCACTGGCTGGCTGCATCGCTCCGTATCACCAAGCATCAGCTCACTGTTTGCACCAAACGCTGAACACCTGTCACCACCAGAACTGGCGCAGGGTGTGCGTAATATGCCGTTCAATATTCCGGCTGTACAGCTGGAAACCGGTGCCGCCCCGGGACACGTGCGTATTGGCTGGTTCCGTTCGGTTTACAATATCCCGCACGCTTTCGCAGTACAGAGTTTTATTTCAGAGCTGGCGTACAAAGCGAAAAAAGATCATAAGGAATTCCTGCTCGATCTGGTGGGTCCGGCGAGACAGATTGATCCACGCAAACTGGATGAACCGTGGAACTACGGCGAAGATCCAGAGCTCTACCCTATCGATGCCGCGCGTTATCGCGGTGTGATCGAACGTGCCTGTAAAGAAGCCGGCTGGGGCAAGAAAATGCCGAAAGGCCGTGCGCTGGGTCTGGCTGCGCACAACAGCTTCGCATCCTATTGTGCGGTGGTTGTTGATGTCGAAGTGACCGATGCCGGTGAAGTGATTGTTCACCGCGCAGACATGGCCTTCGACTGTGGCCCGCAGATCAATCCGGACCGGGTAAAATCCCAGCTGGAAGGTGCCTGCGTCATGGGTACCGGCATCGCACTGATGACAGAAATTACCGCCAAAGACGGACGTATTGAGCAAAGCAATTTCCATCAGTATCTGGTGCCACGTATTCCACAGGCACCAAAAGAAATTCATGTGCATGCGGTGAATAACAATATTAATGTCCCACCTGGCGGTGTCGGTGAACCGGGTATGCCACCGGTCGCACCGGCTATCTGCAATGCAATCTTTGCCGCCACCGGCAAACGCATCCGCAGTCTGCCAGTGGCGGATCAGTTAACCCGCAGTTAAAACCACCGGCCAGTCCCACGACCGGCCAAAGCATGCCCTTAAAAAGCATGCACTGAAAGGAAACGCTTAATGCAACACCTCGACGTTCAGATCGCCGAACAGGCGCTGACATGGTTAAACGAAGGCGAAACCATCTGGTTCTGCACGGTGCTGTCGACATTTGGTTCCTCTCCGCGTGAGCCGGGATCAACCATGGTCGCCAAAGCCGATGGCAAGCATCTGGGCTCTCTTTCCGGCGGCTGCGTCGAGGACGATTTTCTCGAGCGCCTGCAACAGGGCGAATTTGCTCAGCGTGTGCGTCAGGAGCGCTACGGTGAAGGTGATCAGTCTGATCGCCCACAAATTCAGTTGCCCTGCGGCGGATTGCTGGATGTATTAATCGAACAGCTGGCACCCGTGCCTGACAATATTCAGCACATGCAGCAGCTGCTCGACACATTAAAAGGCCAGCGCCAGATGATACGTTCTGTATCCCTGAGCGACGGCAGCCTGACACTGGATCACACCGACATTCAGAGTGGGCAACGTATTAAAACCATTGGCGACAGAATTACTATCCGTGTCGGTCCGGCGCAACGTCTTATTATTGCCGGGCTGTCCACTGTTTCGCGCTTTTGTGCGGAATACGCGGTATCTCTCGGCTATGACGTGATTGTCTGCGAACCACGCGAAGAGGAATTCCAGGATTTCTTCTGTGCCGGAGCAAAACTCGAAAAGACCATGCCTTCTTCGTTTATCCGCCGGGAAGGAAATGTTCACGCACAGACGGCGATTGTCGCCATGACCCACGATCCGCGCATTGATGATCTGGCCATGATCGAAGCGGTAAAAACCCCGGCGTTTTATATTGGCGTTATGGGATCACGTAAAACCTCCGACAAACGCGCTGAACGTCTGATGCGCTCCGGCGGCTTAAACGCAGAACAGATTGAACGCATTCATATGCCAATCGGCCTGTCGCTCGGCAGTAAAACGCCGGCAGAAATTGCACTTGCAGTGATGGCCGACGTACTGCGCTGTATGCGCGGCATTGAGCGTCATGACCTCTGATTCCAGCCTGCGAGATGAAACCGGCAGATCAGCACCGGACGACACAATCAATATCGTCCCCGGGCTGGTCATGGCCGCAGGATTTTCGACCCGCTTTGGTGATAAAGACAAACGTATCGCAGGGTTTAGGCAGAATGGCAGCAGTACTGGGTTACTGAGCACGACACTGAATAATGTACTGCCAGCATTTATTGATGCTGATGGTCAGTGCTGTCTGGCCGTTGTTCTCCGTCCGGAAGATTCTGCCGAAGCGCTGGGTGTTCCGCCACAGTGCAGAATTATTCATGCACCCAATGCAGCCGCAGGACTCGGGGCCAGCATTGCCGATGCTCTGACAGTCATTGCGGAAAATAATTATTGGCCATCAGCTCACGCATTGGCATTAATACTGGGCGATATGCCTGAACTCCGGGCTGAAACAATCACCGACCTGACACAGCAGATAAGTAAAAGCACCATAATTCGCCCGTACTTTAACGGAAAACCAGGGCACCCGGTATTATTTGGACGTACGTTCTGGACACAGCTAAGCAAAAATATCCATGGCGAAGGTGCACGACAGATTATTAAAAATAATCAGCAGGCATTTAAAGCTGTCGAGGTATCTGACCCTGGTGTTTTATTCGATATAGATACACCAGATCAGCTGTCCCGGGCATAACCATCAGGCCTTTCCATAGGACCTACCGTTATGCGCGCCAGAACAAATTCAGGCGTAATATATTGTCAGGATTTTTACAGTCAACGGATCAGTATTTTCTGAAAGACTCCGGGAATTCAAAAGCTGTTTTACAGTACCAACTACAAACACAATCAGTGCTTTAAAAAAATGGATTTATCTTAGCCTCAGCGGGTTTAAACCTGACCTGTCGCAAGAAGATTCACGCGTAATAAAGATAAATGGATTCATGAGCATTGGTCATAGCATCAACCTCGGGGATGTATTGATCCTGTCATACGAATCTGAAATTTTATATACGGTTAATTCAACACACGGGGTTCTTATGTCATTCGCAGCAGAATGTAAGCAGCAGCCTGAATCCATCAGCGACGTTATGCCTAAAAGCTTTTTTCGCCGGCTGTTCAGTACACTGTCACTAACAGCCGTTCTGGGCATGACTGCCGTCGCGCAGAATGCCAGCGCTGAAAGCACACTGGAAAAAGTATCGCCGTCACTGGCTCAGGCGGATGATGAGCTGGTTGGTAAAGAATTATGGCAGCGTAAGGGACTTTCCCCCCGTGACCGCAGCTTAGTGACCGTTGCAGCTCTGGTTGCCCGCAATCAGACCTTCCTGCTGCCACGCGAAGTGGAACGCGCCCTGGATAACGGGCTGAAACCGGCCGAGATCTCCGAACTGATCAATCACCTTGCCTATTATGCTGGCTGGGATAACGCTCTGGCCGCTGCCGACGTTACCGCAAAAGTTTTCGCCAAAGCCAAAGTAGGTAAAAACGCTCTGCCAAAAATTTCGCCCAAACTGCTGTCCTTTGACCAGAAAGCAGAAGATCAGCGTCAGAGCTTTGTATCCTCTACCTACGGTGAAGTATCTCAGGGTGTCGTGGATTACACCCAGAAGCAGCTTTTCCTGAACATGTGGCTGCGCCCGGGTCTGGCACCGCGTGACCGCAGTCTGGTGACCGTCAGTGCACTGGTCGCTTCCGGTCAGCCAGAGCAGATCGGATTCCATCTGAATAAAGCCATGGATAACGGCCTGACTCAGCAGGAAGCCGGCGAAGCGCTGACTCAACTGGCATTCTATGCCGGCTGGCCAAAAGTGTTCTCTGCTCTGCCAGTCGTCAAAGAAGTATTCGAAGGCCGTAAATAAAACACCGGACAAACTCACCGCCGGTGCCGGTCATTTCCGGTACCGGCGGTAAACAGTACCCACGATAATTAAAGAAGACAGTAACGGAGCATAAAATTGGAAAAAGGCGGCGACAAAATATCTTTTATCGGTGCGACGGCATCCCTGCTGATGGTGTATCTGGCCTCCGCTGCCCCCATTCCGCTCTACGGTATTTACCGCGCTGATGGTGCACTGACCTACACAGATTTATCCCTCAGCTCAGTTTTTTATTTTGCTGGTGCCGTCATTGCACTGGTTATTTTTGGCCGCTTATCCAACCATTTTGGTCGCAAGCCCGTGGCCTTTGTTTCTGTCATTCTGACAGCCCTGGCCTGCCTGTTATTTTTTAATGTCCACAGCGCGACACCGCTGCTGTTTGGTCGCTTACTGCAGGGACTTTCCTGTGGCTTAGCCTCAACAGCACTGGCTTCCTGGGTTGTGGATTCTTCCGAATCAGTACCCGCCTGGCTGGCACCGGCTGTTCTCAGTACAGGACCAATGACCGGGTTAACCATCGGCGACATCGGCTCCGGTATTCTGGTCGAATACGGGCCAATGCCGCGCCAGTTCACCTTTATGATTGTTATTGCTCTGCTGGTGTTATGTGCCTTTCTCATTCTGAAGGGTAAAGAAACCATTAACGGTAAACCCGGCGCTCTGGCTTCACTTAAACCCAACATGTCGCTACCGGCAACAGCGCGCAAAGCATTTCCTCTGGCGGCGGTTACCTTCGTCTGCACCTGGTCATTGGGTGGATTTTTCCAGGCGTTCGGACCAGCCATGGCCCGCGAGCAACTTCATTCAAGCAGCGCCTTAGCTGCCGCTCTGGTATTTGCCTCCATTATGGCGCCGGGCAGTATTGGTGCCTCACTGGCAGGACGCATGCATGCGGTAACAGCTCAGAAGCTGGGCATGCTGAGTTTTACCATCGCTGTAATGGTTTTATTGTGGACTCTCGACTTCGGCAACCTGACACTGTTTTTAATTGTTAGTGTCATTACCGGTATCGCTCAGGGTACGGTTCTGGCCGGCAGTATCCAGACCATGGTCGCCGATCTGTTGATTACCGAACGCGCCGGTGTGCTGTCCGTTATTTATGCGTCTTCCTATACCGGCGCTGCCATTCCTACTCTGGTGGCCGGGAAAATGTCGGAAGAATTCAGTCTGCTGCAGGTGGCTTCCGGTTACGGCGTAATGGCCATTCTCGGCTGCCTGGCAGTCTTTCTGGTGCCGGCACTGAGTCGTCGCGGAAAACCCCATGAAGTACATTAAGCCAGTTTTTACCGCCGGCATACTGTTGCTGGCCAATACCCTGACTTATGTCCAACCACAAAACCTCCAGGCAGAGAATGCACCCGGAAACAAGGAGAACACCATGCAGATCACTATGGAAATTGACGGCGAAATCATTAATGCCAGTCTTGAAAATGGCAGCTCAGCCGCAGCCGATTTCTATGCCTTGCTGCCACTGACCCTGACCCTGACCCTGACCGATTACGCTTCCACTGAAAAAGTCAGCGATCTGCCAGGCAAATTATCTACCCATACAGACCCGGCGGGCACCAGCGCAAAAGCCGGTGACATTACCTATTATGCCCCCTGGGGTAACCTGGCCATCTTTTATAAAAATTTTGGTCATGCCAATGGTCTGGTCAAACTCGGCACCATGGAATCCGGTGTTGATCTGCTGAAAAAGCATAAGGAAGCCTTTGAGGTTGTCATCAAAGCTGCCGATTGATTTAACCTTCCATCATTTTTTACAGAGCAGTGGTCGCATAATGTGCCACTGCCCTGACTGAGTTAACCCTTCACTCACTCAATCTGGACATAACCGGAGTTAATTATGACCAAACTGAAAGCACTGATCCTTTCAACTGCACTGGCTGCAGTATCCGCCGGCGCCTTCGCTGATGGGATGGAAATCAGCAAAAATGGCAGCCGTGAAGTCATGAACGGACCTGCAGACAAATTCACCGGCGACGCCAAAGTGGAAATGCTGTTTGGCAACAACGAGCCTTTTATGGTGAACGGCGGTAAAGTCCGCTTTATGCCTGGTGCCCGCTCCAACTGGCATACACATCCGGCTGGTCAGGTTCTGATTGTTACCGACGGTCAGGGCTGGGTTCAGGAAGAAGGTAAACCAAAACAGGTTATGAATCCTGGTGACGTTATCTGGTGTCCACCAGGTGTAAAACACTGGCATGGTGGTACCGATAAAACATCGGTTACCCACATGGCTATCCAGCAGTTTAAAGACAAGAAAAATGTCGAATGGCTGGAGCCGGTAACTGACGGGCAGTATCTGGGTAAATAAGCCTCACGACTGCTGCGCAGGCAGAAAATCTTTCACGATTCTGCCTGCGTTCCGCTATCACATCTCCCGCGCAAATCCACCACCAGTAATCCGAAAGCACACTCAGCTACCTTAGCGGAAGACTCCTTATGAAAACACGTATTCTTGGACAGGGTCTGGAAGTTTCTGCCATGGCGCTTGGCTGTATGGGCTATGGCAAAAGCCGTGATATTCCCGACCGTAAACAGATGATTGAATTACTGCGCTATGCAACCAACAGGAGCGCAACGGATCAGGCAATCAACTTTATCGATACAGCAGAAGTCTATGGCCCATGGACCAATGAAGAAATGGTCGGAGAAGCGCTGCATAGCCGCCGTGGAGAGATCATTCTGGCGACTAAGTTTGGCTGGAATATCGAACAGCGAACGGGCCAGCAACTGGCAGGACTCAACAGCCGCCCGGAGCAGATACGGCAATCACTCGAAGGCAGTCTGCGCCGCCTGAACACAGATTATATTGATCTTTACTACCAGCATAGGGTTGATCCTGATGTGCCTGTTGAGGAGGTAGCTGGTGTCGTCAAAGACCTGATTCAGGAAGGAAAAGTCCGTTGGTTTGGCATGTCTGAAGCCGGAGAAGAATCCATCCGTCGTGCCCATGCAGTGCAGCCACTGGCGGCGCTACAGAGCGAGTATTCACTGTGGACCCGTGAACCGGAGCAACAGATTTTACCTGTATTAGAAGAGCTGGGTATTGGTCTGGTGGCCTTCAGTCCTCTCGGCAAGGGGGTTCTGACCGGAAAAATTGATGACAAAGTTCAGTTCACAGACAATGATCTGCGCTCAAAGATGCCGCGTTTCAGCTCTGCCTGTCGTAAAAAGAATCAGGAAATTGTTCAACTGATAACAGACATTGCAGACCATCATAATGCCACCCCAGCACAGATTGCGCTTGCCTGGTTACTGCAGAAAAAGCCCTGGATTATTCCGCTGTTCGGTACCCGCAGCATTGATCGCTTCAACGAAAACGTCACAGCATTAACGATTAGTTTGTCAGAAATGGAACTTAAGCAGATAGAAAATGCCGGATTTATTACAGCGGGTGATCGCTATCCGGAATATCTGATGAAACTTTCCGGTCGCTGATAGCTTCAGGCTCTTCTATAGCGACACCGCAAATTTACCGCAAAGAAAGGAAACCACTATGCCTCATGTAGATATTAAATATTTTCCCAGAGATCTGAGTGAAGAAGAAAAGCAGATCATTGCCGACAAAATATGTTCGGTACTTAAACAACACCTTCATGCCGATGAAGGCTCGATTTCGGTTGCTATGACCGAGGTGCCATCAGGCCTTTGGAAAGAAACGGTATACGATCGGGAAATTTCCCCAAAGCTGGATCAACTGGTGAAAAAGCCAGGTTACAGCTACTGACAAAGGTATGTCAGGGACAGGGATGTAGGGTAAGAGCGTGTCAGGTGCTTTTGTACCTGACACGCATGACCGCAGTGATCAGAGATAATACGGAATAATCATCAATCGGATGGCAGGTGCAGATCAAAGGCGTTGTCGTCGAACGCACGCTTAAGCCGGTTCAGGCCTTCTTTTACCCGCTCGCGATTGGTCGCCAGATTCATGCGGATAAAGGTATCCGTTTCATCTCCGTACATAGTCCCTTCGTTAAGCCAGAGGCTGTAATCGCGCTTCAGTATCTCTGTCACTTCTGAGGCAGGAATTGCCAACTCGCTGAAATCAATCCAGGCCAGATAGGTCGCTTCCAGCTGAGGCACTTTAAGCTGCGGCAGATGTGCCCCCAGAAACTGCTGAAGATATGCGAAATTCCCCGCGATGTATTCACACAGTTCATCCAGCCAAAGATCGCCTTCACTGTAGGCTGCAATTAAAGCTTCAGCAGCAAACGGGCTGATATCACAGACTTCATTAATATTAATCTGTTTATCGATGCGTTTACGCTTCTCTTCATCTGCCACCAGAATGTTCGAGACCTGAAGTCCAGCCAGATTAAACGCTTTGCTTGGCGACGAGCAGGTTACCGACATCTGCATAAATTCGCTGTTTAACGCAGCAAACGGAATATGCTGATAGCCCGGTTGAATCAGATCGCAATGGATTTCATCAGACAAAACAGTAACGTTATGCTTGAGACAGATATGACCAACCCGCTCCAGATCGTCAGCGTGCCAAGCACGCCCTACCGGATTATGCGGATTACATAAAAGCATCATGGTATTTTTCGGGTCTGCCGCTTTTTCTTCCAGATCGTCGAAGTCCATCAGATATTTACCATCTTCGTAGATCAGCGGACTGGAGATCTGACGACACTGGCTGTTACGGATAGAAGAGAAAAAGCAGTTGTACGCTGGTGTCTGCACAATCACCCCTTCTCCCGGTTCACACAGAGCCTGAATAATCGCTGACAACGCAGGTACGACACCTGTGGTATAGATCAGGTGTTCACGCGGAAAGACAAAACGGTGGCGACGCTTAAACCAGCCGGTAACTGCTTCATAATAAGCGTCCGGCGCACGGGGGTAACCAAATGCGCCGTGCAGTGCCCGATGCTGTATTGCCTTCAACACTGCTGGCGCAGTTTCAAAATCCATATCAGCTACCCACATGGGTAACATATCAGGATCACTGCTGCTGTCCCATTTATAGGAATTGGTATCGCGACGATTCAGCGGTTTATCAAAGTCGAAGGTGTTCATCGTTTCCTCTTATTTCCTGTCCCTGTTCGATGGTGCGTTTGCCTGTGTGCTGAATCAGGAGGGCGAAAAAATTCCCCCTGCTTCACAACACTGATGTGTGTCAGCCAGATCAGGCGGACACTTTTTCTTCAGTGCTGATTTTACAGGCACCTGGATTCACGCAGTTTTCATCAATGATCAATTCACCGATTTCCCGTGCATGAATACGACCACCTTTCGGGTTTTTAATACTGGTCACTGAACTGATAATATCAGCATCCAGTGTACTGTACTCAAAGCACAGGTCTGCGCTCTCTTCCATAATACAGTTTTCCATCACCAGATCCGTGGTATAACACAAAGCCTGCGTACCTTTGATGGTGCAGTTCACCAGGCGCAGATTTTTTGAATGCCAGCCAAGGTATTCGCCATCCAGCACAGAATCATAAACAGTAACATTCTCTGAACACCAGAAGGCATCTTTGGAATCCAGCCGGGAGTTACGTATGGTCACGTTACGTGCATCCTGAAAGCTGTAGTTACCCTGCATATCAACGTTTTCAACAAGGATGTCGCGGCCATTCATCATAAAGTAGTCGCCTCTACGGATGGTCACGTTACGCAACTCGACGTCACGGCAATTCCAGCAGGTTTCTTCAGCGTCCGACAGCACGACATGATCCAGATACAGGCCGTCCATTTCGCGGAACATTTTAGGCGCATCAACCTTAGTGTTGCGCATGCGAAGATTCTTTGTGTACCAGATAGCAGCACGGGCATAGACGGTAAAGAGGCAGTCTTCGATCAGCACATTTTCGTTGTGCCAGAACGGATATTTACCCATAAACTCGCAATGCGATGCTTCAATATCACTGCAGTGCTTGATCGCCGATTCGCCCGGGTAGAACTTAACCTGTTCAAATCGGGTATCTTTGGCGGCAAAGCAAGGGCGTTCACCTTCAAAGAAAGTATTCTTAATTTCTTTCATCGTTTTTTTCTGTTCCTGAAATATAAAAACTGATCCGGACTTATCCGGATCAGTACCTGTAACGTTATTGCTGCAGAGCAACAGCTCAGCTACCGCACGCTTAAACCGGTCTGAGAGAAAAAAGAACCCCTGTCCCGGGAACTGAATTTTTCCGGCCGACATGCAATCAGCGGCAGTCAACCTTTACCCGATCATTAGACGTCCGGGTCAGTTGTTAATAAATAGCGCCATGGTTATTGAATTAATCTGTTTTACTCATAACAGGCACTGATTGTTTTCATCTGCAAAGAATCGCACAACAAAGGCGCTATCTTCGTGCCTGCTCACAGAATTAAGACAGCGGGTTTTCTGCTTTCTGTTCCACACAACAAACTGTTGCATAAAGTGGATACTAACTTCCTGAATGAATCCGGCTTTTTTACGCCACAGCCTGTTGATAGCCACCATCCTGTATCACGCCTTATTAACCCTTCTTTTTAGCGAACCAACCCGGCATAATTCCGATGACATACACAAACATGATCCGAAGGGGGGCCAACTTTGAGGAAAGTTATGCTGTCAATCATCGTCATTATCCTTGCGCTGGCTGTCGGGATATTCTTCTACCTGAAAGCGCCAAAATTCGGACAACTGCCAGCAGGTAACGATCTGGCCAGAATTCAGCAATCAGCCAATTACGTTAACGGGCAGTTTCAGAACCTGATCGAAACGCCTATGTTTACAACCGATCAGTCGTTTCTGTCTGTGCTCTATCAAAACATGACCACCCGTACCGAACGTTTACAGCCTGAGCACAACATCCCCGCGGTAAAAACCGACCTGAAGGCAATTCCCCGTGATCAGGACACGGTTGTCTGGCTTGGCCATTCATCGTTTTTCATTCAGCTGCATGGTCAGCGCATTCTGCTGGATCCGGTTTTCAGTGATCACGCGGCGCCAGTGTCTTTTGCTATTCCGGCATTTAAAGGCACCAGCATTTATCATTCTGACGACATGCCAGGCATTGATGTCCTGCTTATTTCCCACGATCACTGGGATCACCTCGACTACCCCAGCATCATGGGCATGAAAAATAAAACAGCCCGCGTTATTACTGCACTGGGAACCGGTTCCTATTTCCGCGGCTGGGGATTCGACGCCAGTAAAGTTTCCGAGGGTGACTGGTACGACGAATTTCCGATCAGTTCAGATGTTACTGTTCACCTGGTACCGGCCCGCCATTACTCCGGACGCCTGCTGAAACGCAATCAAACGCTGTGGACCGGTTTTGTCATCGAAGCAGCAGATAAACGCATGCTGTTCGGCGGTGATTCCGGTTACGGTCCACATTTTTCTGAAATCGGCCAACGCTTTGATGGCTTTGACCTGGTCGCTCTCGACAGTGGCCAATACGATCAACGCTGGGCGTATATCCACATGACACCGGAAGAATCCATGCAGGCAGCGGAAGACCTCGGTGCCAAACAGTTTCTGCCCTGCCATATCGGTCGCTTTGCTCTGGCCAAACACGCCTGGGATGAACCCTTTAAACAATTAGCAGCGGCCGGCAAAGAACACAGCTTCCGCTTGCTGACACCACGTATCGGTGAAGCGGTTTATCCGTATCAGCAACCAGCACAGACCTTTTCGTTCTGGTGGCTTTAACCGGTGCCAGCATTCCATCATTTTACAATGACCGGCAGGTCATACCATATAAAAAGCCGCTGATGTTTTACGCGGCTTTTTTATGCGCAGATGATTTGCTGCGCGATTCTCTCAAAACTACCTTAAAACTACCTTCAGACTCTGCTCAGACTACCGTCAGACTGACTATCTTTCGCCTGGCTTCTGTCAGACCCGGCGCACGGTAACCGTCAGGCTGGCATCCAGTTTTGCAATGCGTTCCAGATATGCTTCGTCGACGTGACCAATAATCATCATGTCTTTATACACTGCGGATTCATCTTCGGCACTGAACAGGATACTGAAATAGCCCGCTCCATAACCTATGTCGCCATTACTCCAGCCATCACGCAGCTGGGAAGTATCACAGGGCAGATCATCTGCAGAACCACAATAGTCGTGCTCATAGCGGCTGACCCGTACGGTAAAAGGCAATTGTTCAGCAAACGCTGCCGCCGTCACTGTGTCGTTGAGAATTGCCGGAATCCCGATTGCACCTACTTCAATTACGACCGGAACAGTCATCTGCTTACCTCTAAGAATGTCTTTGTTCACTGTCATCCTGACATTATCTCCAGCACTCAGGCATACGGATTCCCAACCTCATCAGAATAGCGCCAGTGGCGCACGGAACGCTCACCCGATAAAGGAGAATTATTGCCTGATTCTTTAAATTTCAGACCGTCGGCATGACGGTTATGGGATAACAGTGCCAGATCAGCACAAAGCTGATCTGGCCTGCCTGAGACAGGACGAAATTATTTCAGCGTTGCTGAAAAGAAGTCTTCCAGTTTATCAAACGGAATTTTGTCTGTTTTATCGTACAGGTCCACGTGGTTGGAATCCGCTACCACAAACAGCTCTTTTGGTTCTGCCGCCTGGGCAAGAATATCCTCACTGTAAAACCGGGAGTGCGCTTCATCCCCCACCACCAGCAGGATTGGTCGTGGAGCAATCCACTGAATTTTATCGACCATAGGGAAGTTCATAAACGCCATGGCCGAAGATTGGGTGAACTGCGTAATGGCATTCGGATGATAGCCCCGGGGACGTGAGTAGAACTCACCGAATTCGCGGCCAATCGGATTGGTATCTTCATTGATTTCGTTTGGCGCACCACGATCGGTTAATTGCGGACGACCACTTTCAAAATCATCCCAACGCTGCTGAGCGATCGCATTAAGCATGGCTCTACGGGAATCAGCATCAGGGGACCCGGCGAAACCTTCAGCATGCATACGGGAAATATCATACATGCTTACTGTGGCCACGGAGTGGATACGGGGATCAACGGCTGCTGCAGTCAGTGCAAATGCACCCGAGCCACAGATGCCCAAAGCACCAATGCGTTTGCGGTCAAGGCCTTTTATCGTACCAAGAAAATCCACACCGGCGTGAAAATCTTCAACAAACATTTCCGGTGAAGACAGGCGTCTCGGCTCACCAGCGGAATCACCGTTGTAGGAAGGATCAAACGTCAGCACAGCAAAACCACGTTGTGCCAGCTCATTTGCATAGATGCCAGGCCCCTGCTCTTTTACCCCACCATAAGGCGCACCAATCACCAGCGATGGCAATGTTCTGCTGCCATCGAAATCAGCAGGCAGATACAGATCGCCCGCCAGGCGAATACCAAAACGGTTGGTGTAACTCACAGGTTTACGGGTAACACGGCCTCTGAGCGAAAAAATATAATTTCCCATCATGTTTCTCCTTTTTGCATATCGTTAACGACGCTATCTACAGCAGATCATCCACAGCAGATCGTTCACGGCTAACCGTCAGGCGTGCGTGAACACGACACAGGCAGTACACGATCAAAGGCTGTGATAAATGACGTCGTTTTAGTGGGAACAGATAACGGAAACAGGGCGGAAAACCGCCCTGTCATTTTGTAAGGATGAGAAATGTGACGATCAGCCTTTAACGACCGGACCCGCCAGATATTCTTCATCAGCTACTGGCTCAAGCCAGGTAACCGGACTGCCATCCACAGATTCCTGAATGGCAACATGCTGCATGTAGGTTGTGTCGGTGGCACCGTGCCAGTGACGACGGCCACAGTTACAGTAAATCAGATCGCCAGGACGGATTTCAGTACGTGGACCACCTTCACACTGAGTCCAGCCCACACCGTCAGTCACCAGCAGAACCTGACCCAGTGGGTGAGTGTGCCAGTTGGTACGTGCACCGGGTTCGAAATTCACAACCGCAACGCCAATACGGGATGGCTCTGGTGGGTTCATCATTTTGTCGATACGTACGGTACCGGTGAACCAGTCAGCTGGTCCTTTGATGGCTGGTGTAGAACCTGCGCGGATAATCTGCATGTCCTCGAAGGATTTATCTGTGTCGCTCATAACACGCTCCTTAAATCGGTTGAATATCGATATTTCTGTCTATGTTTTAACTCTAGCAAAGCTCTATTAGGTCGTGTGTAGGTAGAATCCTGAACTCAGTGTGAAGCAAATCTTAACAATGTCAGAACACAGTCTGGATGATCTCAGCACCTTTGTTACCGTCGCCCGGGAAGGCAACTTTACCCGTGCCGCAGCAAAGCTTGGCGTTTCTCCATCAGCGGTCAGTCAGACCATGCGTAATCTGGAAGAACGCATTGGCCTGCGCCTGCTGACCCGAACGACCCGCAGTGTTACGCGCACAGAAGCCGGTGAAAATCTGCTTCAGGAAATTGCGCCCCTGCTCGATCAGCTACAGTTAAATCTGACCGCGATAGCGGAACTCGGTTAACGGCCAAGCGGCAGCGTGCGTATTAATGCGGACGAATACGCCGTGCGCTACGTATTATGGCCAAAGCTTAAACCCGTATTAGATCAATACCCCGACATTACACTGGAGCTGACCACAGATTATAGTCTGGCGGATATTGTCTCCGAACGCTTTGATGCCGGTGTGCGTCTGGGCGGCATGATTGCAGCCGATATGATTGCGCTGCCAATTACCGGCCCGATGCGCATGGTGGTGGTTGCTTCGCCCGGATATCTGCAAAAATATGGTGCACCGGAAACACCACAGCAGCTTACCGATCATCGCTGTATTAATCTGCGTCTGCCAACTCATGGCGGGCTTTACGCGTGGGAGTTCAGTGATAACGGCCGGGAATTTCAGGTAAAAGTAAATGGTCCGTTAATTATGAACAGCGTCATTCAGATTCTTGATGCCACTCTGGCAGGAGCCGGTCTGGCGCAGGTACCAGACGGACTTGTACGGGATCATATTCAACAGGGGGAACTGGTGGAGGTACTGGCCAGATGGTCAGAGCCATTCCCTGGCTACCACCTGTATTATGCCAACCGCCGCCAACAGACGGCAGCATTCCGGGTAGTACTGGAGGCGTTACGCAGCTGAACATCGCCTCCATTTATTCAACGTTTGTTCCAGCCTGTGACTGAAGCTGAATCGATGGATTCCCGAATGCTTTTATCTTTAAACAACATGGCCAATACCGGCCGCAGTAAATCGGCTATTTTCGCCGATACCGTCATCTGCAAAGGAACGACCCTGAACGATTGACGCTTTTTCATCATCCGCACAGCCACCCGGACCACATCCTCACAGGAAATCATTTTCCATAACCCACCGCGGTTACCACCCCAGAGTTTACTGCCAGCAGAATCCTGCAGAGTATTTTCCATCATGGCAGTGCGGAAAAATGTCGGGTGAATAGTGCCAACACGCACACCGTATGAGCGCATTTCTAAACGAATACTGTTGCACATCGCCCAGACCGCCGCTTTGCTCGAAGTATAATGTGCCTGCAATGGCGAATGAAAAAATGACGCCATAGATGCCGTCGCCAACAGGTATCCTCTGCTCTTTTTAACATGCGGCGCTGCAGCATGAAACGTGCGCCAGACACCGGTTAAATTAATATCAATTACCCGTTCAAAAACATCCGGCTGCATCGTTTCCATGGGCGCAAACGCAGTAATACCTGCATTGGCGAACACAATATCAATGCCACCAAAATAGGCGGCGGCTTCATCCATGGCCTGTTGCAGATTTTCCATATTACGCACATCCACTACCCAGCTGCGCACATTATGAATATTACCCAGCACAGACATCTGTTGCGCCAGCGTCTCTTCATTCACATCCATTAATGCCAGCTTCGCGCCTTCCGCCAGACAGGCTTCAGCAACACCATTGCCAAGGCCTCCGGTCGAGCCGGTTATAACGATGACTTTATCTTTCAGACTTTGCATACGCTTTCCTTTTATTGTTATTCAGCAGTTATTGTGAAGTGGAATGTGGCTGCTCAAAAATGCCAGCTGGCGCTCAACGACCTGTTCAAATGCCGGGCCGCCGTAAATATCAAAATGTCCAAGATCCAGTTCCAGAATTTCTCCCAGCCGCGCCTGCTGAGCATAACGCCGGGTTTGCCGGGCCGGTGCCACGGAGTCTTTTTGACAGATGCAGAACAGCACCGGCACATGAATATCTTTTACTTTTCGCCCGGGGTAATAACGCAGAATATTCAGACCGATACGGGCCGCCACTTTATTAACAAACGACGACTGCTCAGGTACCAGCGCCAGATAACCTGGCATAGCATCTGCCGCGGTCATCAGACCGGCAGTAAAGGGACTGGAAGCCGTGTTCAGCAATAGCGGCTGCGCGCCAAACCAGCTGCCGGCAATATCCAGCAGACTGAGCAGGGTCACCTGCAGCGACGATACCGGATTCACTGCCAACACCGAGGCCAGTCCATCGGTGAACGGACACTGACTCATCACCGCCCGGACGCCACTGTCTTCCGCACTCAGGGTAAGGACATGGCCGCCACTGAAAGAACTGCCCCACAGAATCAGCTGGCGGCCATCAACACTGTCGAGAGTACGGGCAAAACCTATGGCTGCGCGCCAGTCATCCAGCTGCTTATCAATATCCAGCAATTGCCGTGGCTCACCGCCACTTTCGCCAAAATGGCGGTAATCAAATACCAGACAGGCATATCCGGCGGTACAGAAGCGTGTGGCGAAAGCATCCAGGCGCATGTCTTTTACGGCACCAAGGCCATGGGCCATAACAATCACTGGCGGCAGACGGCCAGAGACAGTATCTGGCGCAGGAGAGTAAAGCCAGGCGGCACAAGGGGTATCCGCCGAGCGGAATGTGAGATCGGTACGTGTAGTTGTAGGTGTAGGCATAATCACCCCGCATTCATGGTTTTTGTTGTTGTTTTACCATTCTTAAATTTGAATATACTCAAATTTTTAATACATTCAAATTTTAATTCTGCGTGTTAGAATTCCGCCATGAATGCAAAAAACACTGAACAGCGCCCGGGCAGGCGTAACAACAGCAAATCTTCCAGTACCCGCAGTACCATCATAGACAGTGCTGAAGCACTGGTGAACGAGCATGGCAGCGCCGCACTGACGCTGGATGCCCTGGCGGCCGTCTGTGGCGTGACCGTACAGACCATCTACAACCGGGTGGGAGGACGTTCAGCAATTCTGATCGCGGTTGCCGAAAAAGCGCTGGAAGAAAACCGTGCCTATATGAACGAGTCCTATAACCAGCCCGGCACTCCCCAACAGCGGTTACTGGCGGTGACTGCAGGCTATCTGAAGTTCGCCCGCGAAAAGCCCCACGCCTTTCGACTGATGGCCAATCCACCGGAAGATCCCAAAGCGCTGGCGCCAATTACCGAACTGGTCAGGAAGCACAACGGCCAGCTGGAACAGGTTATCCGTGATGGTATTGCTGAGGGTGTGATTAACGCCGGGATCGATCCGGCCAAGGCTGCAACCGCACTGTGGGCGGCCGCCAATGGTCTGCTGAGTCTGCAGTGGCGCACCGACGGTGAGACCATGACAGATGGCGACCTCGACGGCGTGATCAACAATGGCCTGCGCATGGTGATGACAGGCCTGTTTAACAGTCAGTCACACACGGCGGAATAATACTGAGAAAGCGCTGCAGGCTTGGATTCATATTCTGTGGCTGCCAGTAAACTCCCTGTGCTACCGGGCGTGAATATTCCAGCGGCACAAAGACAGCGCCTTCGAGTTGCATACGGCTCATGGATTCCGGCACCAGAGATACCCCCAGCCCCTTAGCCACCAGATTGACAATGGTCTGCTGCAGATTGGTTTCCAGGCGGATATCCGGTTCAAACTGGTAATGCAGGCAACAGTCGCTGACCGCTTCGTGCAACTCGGGAGCGGTACTGCCGGGAAAAGTCACAAAGGCTTCTTCCGCCAGCTCGCCGGCGCTGATAGCCGCCCGCGCCGCAAGAGGGTGCTGCGCCGGTAACACGGCGCAGAGGGATTCGCGCAGCACCTCCTGATAAGACAGCCTGTCGGCAGCCGCAGCCGGAAAGCTGATCCCCACATCCACTTCCCCACTGAGCAGATCTGCGTGCAGATCTTTTGGCAGCGTCTCCTTAAGCTTCAGCGATACATCGGGACAGTGCTCACGGAAGCGCGCCAGCAGGTCCGGCAACACGCTCCAGGCAGCACACATAGTAAAGGCGATGCGCAGTTCGCCCATTTCGCCGCGGGCAGTGGACTGAGCCGAACGCACGGCAAACTCATAATCCTCAAGCAGTCGGCGGGCATTATGGCGGAAGTTTTCCCCGGCGGCGGTCAGCACCACAGAACGCGAATGACGCTCAAACAGCGTCACTCCCAGCGCATCCTCAAGCGCACTGATCTGGCGGCTCAGCGGCGGCTGCGTCATATGTAAGCGTTTCGCCGCCTGACCAAAATGCAGGGTCTCGGCCAGTACGACAAAACTGCGCAGATGTTTTATGTTCACATCAATACCATAACTGCATCAATTACCGATTTAAATAGCATTAGACGGTATTGATGAGCAAGGTTAATCTGGCCCGGTTACCCACAGCTGCGCACTGATACGCCTTATGGTCTACATCCTCACCACTCTGACACCGGTATTCGGGCTGATTTTTCTTGGCTGGTTTTTACGCCGTCAGAAGCGCCTTGGCGAATACGCAGCTACTGAGCTGAACCGCTTTGTGGTGTGGCTGTGTCTGCCGGCGCTGTTGTTTTATGCCATGGCCACCAGCCCCATCAGTGAGATCTGGAATCCCGGCTTTGTCGCCGCCTTCACCCTGTCTACTATGGCGGTATTCACTGCCACTCTGTTGTGGCGCATAAAACACCATGGTCTGGCCGTCGCCGGTCTTGATGCGCTCAGCGCCTCTTACGCCAATACCGGTTATGTTGGCATTCCGATCTGTTTGTTCGTACTGGGCGATGCCGGTCTGGCGCCAGCGCTGATTTCTTCATTAATCGTCGTCAGCGTGTTATTTGCCATCGCGGTGATCTGTGTCGAAATCAGTCTGCAGAAAGGTCAGGGAGCCGGCGCTGCGCTGCGCAAAGTCAGCGTTGCGCTGCTTAAGAACCCGCTAGTCGTCTCCCCTTTCCTCGGAGTCATCTGGAATCTGGCGCAGTTGCCTCTGCCGGATCTGGCATCAACGTTTCTGCAATTAATCGGCGACGCCACGGTGCCCTGCGCACTGGTTTCACTGGGCGCGTTTCTGGCGCATAAACAGCCGGGCTCCAGTCAGGGCGCAGTGCCTCTGGTGCTGATCAAACTGATTGTTCATCCGGCTCTGACCTGGCTGCTGGCTTATCACGTCTTTCACTTGCCGCCATTGTGGGCCAGCGCTGCGGTACTGCTGGCAGCTCTGCCCACCGGAACCGGCCCTTATATGCTGGCCGAGCTTTATGGTCAGGAAGCCTCAGTGGTGTCACGCACGATTCTCTGGTCAACCATGGGATCGGTAGCCACCCTGTCGCTGGTATTGCTGACACTGTGATCATGCTGCGGTTTTAAAAAAACTTCGGGCTTCACGACTATTGGTCGTAGGTATCAAGGAAAGCGCGAATCAGCTGCTGACAGGTTTTACGGCCAAAGCTGGGAAAATGTCCGCCATGCACCTGATTCACTGGCAGCTCCAGCAGGCGTTTCATCGTGGCAATATAATCCCCCATGTCCGAATGATGATTGTCCGCCAGTAACGGACCATCATAAATGGCGTCGCCGCTGAACAGCACACCATGGCGTTCGTCCCAAAGAGCCACCGAGCCCGGGGAATGACCCGGCAAATGCAGAACTTCAAAACTGCGGTCGCCGGTGTCCAGCCGGGTGCCTTCCACCAATGGTTTCACCTTATTTTCGTCCACAGGCTCCACCCGATAACCGCGGGAATCAAATATTTCCGGCACGGCGCCGCTGAACATCTCAGCCGTGGCGTATTGATCCGCCAGGGTTTCCCGACCATCCGGTGCTGTTAATACCGCCAGCTCCGCCGGGTGTGCCAGGCAGTGATCAAATTCGTGATGACAGCCAATATGATCAAAATGCGCATGGGATGCCACGGCCGTTACTGAACGCTCTGCCAGAACAGCCACGCTTTGGCGCAGGCTGTACAGACCGCTGCCGGAATCCACCAGCAGATCGCTGTCGCGGCCACGGATATGCCAGATATTGCAGCGATAAAACGGATCGATGGCCATTTCCGAGATCAGGGTAATGTCGTGATCGACTTTTTGGGTGCTGTACCAGCTGTGATTAACCGGCAATTTTCTGCCAATATTCTTACCATCGTTCATAAGGACAACGCTTCTCTGTTGAGGATGGATTAACCTTGCATAACACCCGGAGAATAAAAGCTGGCCCGGTAAAAATCCAATCGTCCTGTGCTCTGTAACAGGCTGTGCATAAGATATACTGCCAGACCTGTTCAATCACGGCGGTAATCCATACCGCACAGCCGTAACGCCGGAAACCTTTATGACCCGATTCTCTGAGCTTGGCCTCGCGCCGCAACTTCAGTCCACCCTTGATAGCCTGGGTTATCAGGAAGCCACCGCCATTCAGGCGAAAGCCATTCCACTGGTATTGAAAGGCCGTGACCTGATGGCCGCAGCGCAGACCGGCACAGGTAAAACAGCTGCCTTTACTCTGCCCTTGCTGGAAAAACTCAGCATTGGTGGCAAAGCCGGCAGCAATGCGGTGCGGGCTTTGATTCTGGTGCCAACACGGGAATTAGCTGAGCAGGTCATGCAGGCGGTACAGAAATATACCGGCGAATTACCGCTGCGCAGTTACGCCGTGTATGGTGGCGTCAGTATCAATCCGCAGATGATGGCGATGCGTAAAGGTATGGATATTCTGGTGGCCACGCCGGGGCGGCTGCTCGATCTTTATCGCAATAACGCGGTGAAATTCAGCGAACTGCAATATCTGGTACTGGACGAAGCGGACCGTATGCTCGATCTGGGTTTTGCCGGTGAACTGGATGAAATTTTCTGTGCGATTCCACGCAAACGTCAGACCCTGCTGTTTTCCGCCACGTTTTCTCAGCGGGTAAAAGACATGGCAGCCATGATGTTGCGCGATCCGCTCAGCGTCGAAGTATCAGCACCCAACAGCGCAGCAGATACCCTGCAACAGTGGCTGATTCCACTGGATAAAAAACGCAAAACCGAATGTCTGCAGCAGCTGGTGAGCCGCAATGCCGGCAAGCAGATTCTGATTTTTGTCAAAACCCGTAAAAGTGTTGATGAACTGGAAAACCTGTTTATTGCCGATGGATTATCTGTCGCCGGTATCCATGGCGAAAAATCTCAGGCAGCGCGGATGAATGCCATGCAGTCATTTAAAAGCAGCGAAGTGCAGTTGCTGATCGCCACGGATGTGGCTGCCCGTGGCCTGGACGTCGAAGAACTGCCACTGGTGATCAATCTGGAATTACCGGTCAATGCTGAGGATTATATCCATCGCATTGGCCGCAGCGGCCGAAAAGGCAATACCGGTGAGGCCATTTCTCTGGTCTGTGCCGACGAAGTACAGCAACTTGCCACCATCGAGAATATGCTTGGCCAATTAATCGAACGCCGCCCGCAGCCCGACTTTGAAGCAACGCATAAAGTACCGGAGACCGCGCTGGGTGGCATCATTGTTAAAAAGCCGAAAAAAGAGAAAAAGAAACTGATTCCGGGATCAGGTAACAGCATGGCGAACGCTGCGCGCAAACCTGCCAACAGCCGTTCCGGCAGCGGCCTGCGAATGTTCGACCACAGCGAAGAAGGCGGCACTAAATCCGCAGGAAACCGTCCGGACCGCCGCCGGCCACGTAAGAAGAAATAATAGCCCGGTGTAACCCATTTATTAACAGGTATAACCCATTTATTAATCAGCCCGAGTAACAGTCATGAACAGGAAGTCCGCAACAACAGATCTGGTTACCTCACTTCCCGGCATTGGCGAACCAACGCAGACACAGTTTGCCGGTTACGCCGCCATAACCGGCAACATCGTTGAGAAAACGTCGTCAGGCAAAGAAGAGTCTTTGTTTTACTGGTTCGTCGGCTGTGAAGATTACGCCAATAAACCCACCATTATCTGGACCAATGGCGGACCGGGCAGCAGCAGCTTCTGGGGATTTTTTCTGGAGAATGGGCCGTATGAAATCGTCAGTGCAGAAAAGCCGGCGTTAGCACCCAGAAAAGAAGCCTGGAACAACTACGCAAACTACCTGATTTTTGAACACCCGCTGAGCGTCATGCTCTCCTTCGCTGCCGACGACGAAGATATTCCGGCCAATGTCGGTGAAGGAATTCAGCAATATTATCAGGCGCTGATTAACTTTATGGATATGCATCCGGAGATCGCCGCCAACCCGATTATTCTGGCTGGTGAATCCTATGCAGGAACCTACCTGCCGCTGCTGTCTCAGGCAATCCTCGATGGCAACCAGAAGGAAGGCAACCGTACACTGCAACTTAAAGCCACTGTTCTGCTGGATGCATGGGTCGACCCGTATACACAGATGGCGCAGAACACAAACTATGCGCTGATGCACGGCATGATCTCAGCGCAGGAAAAACAACAGCTGGATGAAAAATATCAGCACAATCTGCCCGCCATCAATGCTGCGATTCAGGAGAAATGCGGCCTGTATATGACCAACATCGCCCAGCTTGCTGATCCGGATTTTTCACCGATTTATGACTATCTGAACCGTGCCGATGTACGCGCGGCCCTGCATATTCCGTCCACACAGCCGCTGACCGTCAACTGGTCGCAGCAGGTCAGTACGAATTATCAGTCTGGCGTGAATGACTCGTATCTGCCGGCGGTGGAAAAACTGCTGGAGCAGAAACTGCAGATTATGGTGATCTCAGGTCTGAATGACGCCAAGGACTGTAACTTCCTCGGCACTCAGGCGTGGCTGAATAAACTCAGCTGTAAGGCCGCGAAGGACTTTCACCAGGCAGAGACTGAACAATGGAAGCTGCAGCCAGATGGCGCCGTGCTCGGCTTTACTCAGAACGGCGGCCAGCTGAGCTGGACCAAAGTACTGAACGCCGGCCATATGGCGGTGCGCGATCAGCCCGCCATCATTATGTTGCTCAAACAGCTGATCGGCTTTTAAGCCAGACGGACCAGTCGGCGGCCGGTTATGGCAATACGCTCTGTAACCGGCTGCTGATGGCTTCAATCGCCATTCTTACCAGTATCGGCATATCCCCTGAATAAGCATGTACCGCGTACACCGGGGCCGCCTCACACAGAAAGTCCGGCATGGCTTCAGTCAGCTCACCGGTCTGTTGATATTTCCTGAAGACAAAATCCGGAATATAAGCAAAGCCACAGCCGGCACGTACCATCTCCACCACCGCAGGTAATGAATTACACATGCGGTTAGCCCCGAACGACAATTCTACCTGACGGCCCGAGCCTTTCTCCGACAACCTGTGGGTGATGTGGGTCCCCTGCCAGGAATTGGCAACATAATTCATCTTCAGCTTCTTACCGGACTGCTCACGCAGAGAATTCTGGCTGATGCCATTACGGGCGAAGAATTCCGGACTGGCGCACAACACATCACGGAATTCACCTATTTTGCGCTGTTTGTAGTCGCTGTCCGGCATTCTGCCCACGCGGATCGCCAGATTGATCTCATCACGGATAAGGTTGACCTGTACGTCGCTGCCCAGCAGGGTTGGTGTAATCCCCTCATGCTGTTCAACCAGACGACCCAGCGCCGGTGCAACAATAGGTTCGATCAGGGCGTTGGGGGCACTGATACGGATACTGCCTTTGGCCTGCCCCTGACTGCTGCGGACCTCACCCCAGGCCTGAGAGACGATCAGATTCAGCGATTTACAGTGCTGATAGAAGGCCTGTCCGGCGGCGGTAACGGCCTGAGAACGGGTATTGCGGTTCAGCAGAGTTACCCCTAACTCCTTTTCCAGAGCTTTCAGCTGCTCACTGACCACAGACTTTGAGATACCGAGTATTTCTGCGGCGCGGCTGACGCTTCCCCCTTCAACAATATGGGAAAAGACCACCATGTGACGGAGATAGTGAATATTCATTGTTCGGTTTTACCTAACGAACCATTTGCTAATATTAGATTCAACAAAAAAATTATTAAAGATATTATTGGCCTCAGTTAACGAAAGCTCTCTGCGCAGACAGCTCTTTTACGCCATGGTCCACTGATCCGGCCCCCCATTTTAGTGGGACCATGGTTCCTTTTATGCCTGTTTTATGTTGGCAAACAATGGAGAAAGTCGATGTCATTCGCTCAGGAAGTTGCATTTGATAGCTGGTCCGATTTTGGTCCTCTTACCCGTGAAAGCATCCGTGTTTTCAACGAAGTCATTCGCAGAGTCAGCGGCATTAGCTACGAACCCCACCGCGTATCCACAGACAACGATATGAGTTATCGCTTTCTGTGTGCTGCAACCAATTCTCAGGGCACCACCAGCTGGGATGTACTTGTCGTGGTTAACGAACCTGTTAAAGGCCGCCCACGCATTACTGGTGTGCGCAGCCTGCTCTGATTGATACCTTGGCTGGTAACGCGCTGCAGAATCTCTTTTGCACCATTACCGGCCCGGTAATTCCTGCCGTTGTTACTTCCATTGTTATTGGCCATTGTTATTGGCCATTGTTACTGGCTGTTGTTATTAGCCGCTGTCATGGCTCAGCGTCACTGGCTCACTTCCCTTCCCGTTTACATTCCGGACAAAATTCACTGCCCCCATTAACTCACTGACACCCATTAATACGCGCCAGCTATTCATAGCTCCCACAACGTCTGAACACGCCCCTTAAACAATCACGATCACTCACGAACTATCATTCATGCCGCCGATCCGCCAACAGAAAGCAGCGGACAGGTATTATTTGCTCTTCTGCTCAGACCAATAAAGAGTTTATCCTGCAGAACCTGTATTTATTTACCTGTTCAGCAAAGGATGACCATGACCGACAATACGTTTGATTTTCCGATCTATTATGAGCAGAACCTGCTTACCGATGCCATGACCGAAAACCTGAGCCTGACCCGCTACGCCATCGTGGATGGGCAGCCAGATAAATCCAAACCGGCGATGACCACAGATGCCGGCATGGTATTTATTCGCCAGGGCGTTACCAACTGGGTAGTCGACAGCACCAATAAAACCGGCCTGCAGTCAGGCGCAGAATTCCCACATAAAGTGACGGTTAAAGCTGAGTGGCTGAGTGCTACCGAAGCACTGAAAGAAAATGTCAAAGTAGTCGCGGGCAGTGACGGTAATGTCTTTGGCAGCATGGGCGCACTGCTGGTACCGGATGACTTTAAAATTCCGGCCGTGGTTGCCGACCAGGAAAACATCAAACACTACAATCTGCAGCTGATCAAAAATGGCGACGTGCTGGCCGTAGAATCACCGGAAGTGGATCTGTTGATGCTGGAATATGACTACACCAGTATTTACCGTGAAGAATTTCTGATGAAAGAACACGGTGGTGGCGGTGTATTTGTTGAGTACCACAATTTCCCGCATATCCATATTCCCATGGAAGAAAGCTGTGGTGGTTATATCGTCATTGGCAAGAACAACGGTGACGACACTTTTGATTTTACTGCGTATCAGATCCCTTACGGCTATGCGCTTTATACGCCAGCCAACACCATTCACGGTGACGGTACCCTGGTCGGCAAATACGGTCTGGCACTGGCAGATTCACAGATGATCAGTGCCAACACCGTACTGATCTACAATAAAAATACCGAAACCATGGCAAAAAATATTGTGCCCGACTGGCCTCAAAGCTAATAGCCTCAAATAGCCTCAAAGCTAACAGACACAAAGCTAACAGACACAAAGCTAACAGACACAAAGCTAATAGCCACAAAGCTAATAGCCACAAAGCTGGGCGCTAAACAAAAGTGGCAACGCAGACCACTGTGTCATACACGGGGTCTGCGTTTCTGCTTTCAGATTATAAGCAACAGCTGCTGAAAAGCCTGTTATCCCCAATAGCGCCCGGCGACACCAATAATAATTTCACACATCCCGAGAATCAGATTCATCGCGATCACCGGCTTCATATTGGTTTTAATCACTTTACCCGCGACTTCGGTCTGTCCGTTGTCCACGGCCTTACACAACAGTTTGTAAGGCATAAAATACAGCCAGGCAAACGCCAGAATCATAAACAGCCCGACCGCCTGCATCAGATGAATGTAGGCCGGCGCTTTTTTCATGCTGCCGAGCATGAATATCTCACCATATCCTGTGATCAGAATAACGGCGATAAACAGCCATACCCAGCGAAAGAAGCGATCAAATACCGCGCGCATCAGAGCCACACGCTCAGCAGGCTGCAGCACAGCTTCTGCTGACGGGCGCAGCACCATAAACATCAGAAACATACCACCCACCCACAGAACCGCGGCCAGCGCGTGCAATGCAGGGATAAACGACATCAGAAACATGCTTTTACCTTTTGCAGGCTGACCACAGAAGGCAGTCAGCGGATTGGAATCAGAAGGGCTCAGGCGCTGAATTATACAGCCATGGCCAGCAGGGTTTTAACCAACAGCATCACAGACACCAGACTGGCAAGTATTGCAAAGCCCCACTGTAAAGCGTTGGCCGGAATACGCGGTGCAAAACGGCGTGCGACAATAAGTCCTACCACGGTGGCACCAATAAACCACCAGCTCGACGGTGCTATGGTCGCCCCGCGCAACAGAGTACCGGTTACCGTACCGGCAGAAATCAGGGTAATCACCGCCAGTGAGGTAGAGACAATGCCGTGCATGCCAAGATTGGAAAACTGACGCACCCCCGGCACGATCAGAAAGCCGCCACCCACGCCGAGCATACCGCTGAACAGTCCGGACATGCCGCCAATGGAGGTTAACGTAGCGAAGCAGCGCGGATTCCATTGAAAGCGGCCGGTATCCGGCCGCAGCATACAGTTGGCACCGATCACCTGATCCATTTCATCTGCCGCACCGGAGCCACGGGCCTGCCGCGCCATACGCAGGGCAATATAAAACAGCAGAAAGCAGAACAGGATCATCATCACATCATGGGGTAACTCATGTGATAACCAGATCCCCAGTGGCGACAGTATGGTACCGGCAATGGCCATAACGATGGCGGCACGATAGCGCACCAGCTTTTTGCGCAGCCCTTCGAGGGTACCGATGGCCGATGCCATACCAATGGCAATCAGAGACACAGGCACCGCTTCCGGTAATGTCATACCAAGACCAATAATCAGTGCCGGTACCGCCAGCACACCACCGCTGCCGGTGAGCCCAAGAGCAGCGCCAACCCCCGCTCCGAGCAGAATTTCAGTCAACATAGGATTATCCACAACTTGCGTAGGCGTCATTATTACATAACTGCCGGGTTATTTAGCACCCACTCTCTGTTCTGCGCCCGTCTGACGACCGCTGACAGTCAGACGATTCCTTTACTACAGCATAGTGTACCCTGCAGGCTACCGATATGACGCAGTCTGGCTGTCAGCTTTTTTGACACAGATGCAACAATGGGTTCCGTTTGATGCGGTAAGATGTCCGCCTTAAACATTATTTTTTATTCCTGCTGTGGGCTAGACTGCGGCTCATTCTCATATCACGGCCCCAATTTTATGAGCAAAGCCTCCCTGGTGTTCAGACTTATCCGTCCGGTGTTTTACGTGTGCGGCATTCTCGCCTTTATTATGGCTGCGCTGATGCTGGTGCCGGCATGCTATGCCTACCTGACCGATGATCACGAGTATCAGGCCTTCCTGATCGGCTCAGCACTGACTGCGCTGGCCGGTATGTTTATGATGGCGCCGGGTTACGAACATCCGTTTTCGCTGACCGCACGGCAACTGTATCTGCTGACCTCCCTGAGCTGGCTGCTGCTGTCGTTTTTCAGTGCCCTGCCGCTGACCTTTACCCATCATCCACTCACGCTCACCGACGCCGTCTTCGAAGCTGTATCCGGCATTACCACAACAGGCTCGACGGTCATGCATGGGCTGCATGAATTACCCGGTTCACTGTTGCTGTGGCGCTCCATGCTGCAATGGGTCGGCGGTTTTGGCGTGATCGGTATGGCGGTCTCGGTACTGCCTTTCCTGCGGGTGGGTGGTATGCGTCTGTTCCAGACCGAATCATCCGACTGGTCAGATAAGTCCCTGCCACGTTTCCGCGACCTTGCCCGGGCGCTGATGGTGCTGTATTTCAGCCTGACCTTTTTCTGCGCACTGAGTTATTTCCTCGCCGGTATGACGGCCTTTGATGCGGTCAACCACGCCATGACCACAGTCTCAACCGGCGGCTACGCCACTGATGACAGCTCCATGGGGCGCTTTGATAACGGCATTCTGTGGATTGCCACGCTGTTTATGCTGCTTGGCGGTATGCCCTTTATGTTGTTTATCCGCTTTATGAACGAGCGCCGGCTGGAATCCTTAAAAGATGAACAGACCAAAGGCTTTGTGGTTATTGTCATCGGCCTGATTGTCCTGCTGACACTGGAGCAACTGCTCACCAGTGATGGTGGTAAAAGTGGCATGACGCCTTTCGATACCCTGACCCACGTCGCTTTCAATATCGTTTCTGTGATTACCACCACGGGCTTTGCTTCCGGCGATTACACCCAGTGGGGCGTATTCAGTATTACCCTGTTTTTCTTCGTCACATTTATTGGCGGCTGCTCAGGCTCCACCAGTGGCGGCATGAAAATATTCCGCTTTCAGTTGTCCTGGCTGTTTCTCAAAGATCAGATGAGCCGTCTGGTTCATCCCCATGGCATCAACCGCGTGCGCTACAACGGCAAGGTCGTATCCGACGACATTATGTCTTCTGCCGTGGCATTTTCTTTCCTGTTTTTTATAACTCTGGTCATTACCACACTGATTCTGTCGTTAACCGGACTCGACTTTGTCTCCAGCCTGACCGGTGCGGCCACAGCACTGACTAACGTCGGCCCCGGCCTTGGCGATATTATTGGTCCTGCCGGTAACTTTGCCACGCTGACCGATACTGCCAAATGGATCTTATGTTTTGCCATGGTGCTCGGGCGACTGGAACTGCTGACCGTCATGGTGTTGCTGACACCGGTATTCTGGCGGGGCTGACACCCGGGCGAAGCTGATCGCAGCCATAAAAAAACCGGTCTTTGTGACCGGTTTTTTCTGTTCAAACTAAATAACGCTTAACCAACCGCTTCAAGCGACTCCGGCAGAATCTGCCCACCATCCACCACAATGGTCTGGCCGGTCACATAGCCTGCGCCTTCGGATGCAAAGTAATAGGCAGCATGGCCAATATCTTCCACTTTACCCAGACGCTTCAGCGGAATGGAATTAGCCATCTGTTGCAGGTAATCCTCACCCATGCCCTGCAAACCTTCGGTGATAATATTGCCTGGCATCACGGCATTGACGGTAATCTGATATTTCGCCAGCTCGATGGAAGCCGTACGGATAAAACCAAGCTGGCCGGCTTTACTGGCACCGTAATGTGACCAGCCGGGAAAACCGGTTACCGGTCCGGTAATGGAGGACGTTACAACAATACGTCCGGCACTGCTTTCTTTCAGCGCAGGAATTGCTGCCTGAACGGTAATAAACGTACCTTTCAGATTAGTATCCATCACCAGATCCCAGTCTTCTTCTGTCATGGTTTCCAGCGCCGCATCCGGAAAAATACCGGCATTGGCACACAGTACATCCAGCCCACCGAATTCACTGACCACTTTTTCCGTCGCGGCAATCATAGAGGCTTTATTGCTGACTTCTCCGGCAACCCCGATGATTTTACCGCTGCTGGTTTCCGCCAGTTCTGCAGCAACCGCATCGGCTGCCGCCTGATCGCGGCCAAGAACAGCCACATCGCAACCGTGACTGGCAAAAACCATAGCGATGCCTTTACCGATACCTTTGGTACCACCGGTGACCAGAACTTTCTGTGTGCTCATATTCAGCTCCTGTGTATAAAAATAAAACCTGTCAGTCGTTATTCAGAGATGTCAGTACCGTGCGTAAACGCCCGATAAACAGCGCGACGTTTTCTGCACTGAAACATAATGGCGGACGGATTTTTAACGTACTGCCCGATTTGCCTGCAGCACCAATCAGAATACCCAGATCGCGCATGGCATTTATAACCTGACTGGTCAGTTGCGCGTCGGCGTTGCCGGCAGCATTGACCAGGTCCACACCGAGAAACAGGCCAGCGCCCCGCACGGCTTTAATGCAGGTAAATTCGTCCATCAGGGCGTTCAGTTCACGCTTGAACAGCGCACCGGTCTCACGGGCGTTATCCTGCAGATGTTCGGTCTGAATGGCGCTTAATACTGCCTGCGCAGCGGCAATAGCCGCATGGGTGCCGGCAAAGGTATTGAAGTAGCCTTCCTCATCGGCAAACGTCTGCAGTAATGCATTACCTGTGATCAGTCCGGCTACCGGGTAGCCGTTCCCCATGGGCTTACCAAAGGTGATGATATCCGGCACCAGTGGCTTCTGTTCTGTACTGTGACGTAAGTACCCCCAGAATTGCTCGCCCGTGCGGGCAAAGCCTGGTTGCACTTCATCCGCAATAAAAAGGCCTCCGGCTTCGCGCACAATATCCACAGCTGTGGTTAAAAATCCCGGGGGATGGGAATACACACCATCGCTGGAGAAAATACTGTCAACCAGCAGAGCGGCCACACCATAGCCATGATTACTGAGGGTATTAATGGCGCGGTTTATTTCCAGCGTGATCGCCGCCTGCGCCTGCTCTGGCGTCAGGTCCTCCTGCTGCAACGCATCCAGCGAAAAGGTTGCCACCCAATCAGGGACTTTTTTGCAGGACGACGGCGACACCTGATTCACCAGATACGTATTACCGTGATAGGCCGCTTCAGAGACAATCACGCCCTGTGCACCACTGGCAAGAAAAGCCAGGCGCAATGCCACATCATTGGCTTCACTGCCGGTGCAGGTCATCAGCAGGCGTGGATCATTCAGATAGTCGCTGCGGGTATCGGGGACTGTCGACAACAGCTGCTGCGCATAATCGTGGCTGGCTTTATTCAGATAACGGCTGTGGGTATTCAGCTTTTTCAGTTGTTCGCTGACCGCCAGCTGCACTGCCGGATGCGCGTGCCCCAGCACGGCGACATTGTTGTATACATCGAGAAAACGATTGCCATCGCCATCAAAAAGCCAGGCACCGTCACCATGAGTAAACTCCAGTGGTTTGCGATAAAACAGTACGGAAGTCGGCCCCATGGTGTGCAGCCGTTCCTGCACCAGACCATCGATATGTTCGTTACCGCTGGCAGAAAAATCACAGGCATTCTGATCAAGAATTTTCTTAACCGCCCTATTTTTCCCCGCCTTTGATGTATTTTCCGGCTGCCGGGTCATTACGCCGGCTCCTGTGTACTGAGCTTTGCCAACGACCCATTAACCACATCATTGAGCAGCTCATCCTGCAGATAGCGCGCGGCCAGCATGGCCGTACCGCGGGTAAACTCTTCGCCCTGCTGCTGTGCCAGTTCGGTTTCTGAATGCGAACCAATCCAGGCCAGCAAGGTCATGCGGCGCAACATAATAAAGGTTGGAATTTCTGCAATATCATCTGCGCCCAACTGACCCTGAGTCTGATAACCTTCGAGCCAGGCGGAAATCAGTTGCGGCAGATCGTCACGGGTTTCGATAAAACTGACGGCACTGGCGAGATCGTACATAAACCAGCCAAGGCCGGCATCATCGAAATCAATCACCCGGGTTTCACCGTTGGACTCAAGCAGATTGGCCAGCCGCAGATCGGCGTGAATCAAACCAAACTTATCATCACCAGCACCGTAAGCGCGCAGACGCTGTTCCAGTTTGACCTGGGTATTTTCCAGCACCACGTTCATATCGGCACACAGCCCCGGCGCTTCGCGCCAGTCGCCCCACAATTTCACTGCGCCCATACAGCCGTCAAAATCCCACACCAGACGCTCAAAATACTCTGGCCGCGTCCAGCCACGGGCATGCTGATGCATCCGTGCTGTCACGGCACCCAGACGCTTAAAGGGTTCGATCAGCTGCGACTCGTCCGGTGCTTCGCCGGGAATCAGTTCGAACAGCACGACAAAACGGCTTTCATTTAATTCCGCAGTTTCGACAGTCTGAATAATTTCATTATTTAATGCGGGAATGGCCTGAGGAGTCGCCAACTGTGCTTCTGCCTGCAGCGCTTTCATCCACGCCAGCTCAGTACGGATAGCATCTTTGCTGTGATAGCCGGTGCGATGCACGCGCATAATCACCGGCTGCGGCGCGCCGCTTTGATCTTTTACCGGTGAATCATCAGCACTGATCAGATAGGTCGCATTCTCAGACAGGCTGAGTAATTTAATCCCGGCCCCGGCATTTATGCCCCAGGCCGGTAAGGCGCGTTTGGCGACAGCCAGCAGATGATCCAGCTGCTGCTGAGGGGTCAGTAATTCAAAAGGTTCTTTTTCCGTAACTGTCATAACAATTCCAATAAAGTGCAACTCCCGCACAGAGGCGGGAGTATGGCTTTAAAGACATCAGATTGCCGTCAGGCAATACAGAAAATCAGTTAACCGGATCGTATTTTGACAGCCAGTCGATCAGAATCTGATGATAATGCGTCAGGCCTTTATATTCGATTAACGGCTCCGGTAAGTTCTTCATAACACGATGCATACGCCGTGCCCAATCTTTATTCGTGACCAGATCGTCCATACTGATCAGATAAGTACGGATACTGAACATCAGCGCATTGGAACGGGCCATACGGTCGAGAACCTGCAGTTCTACCCGCAGATAGACCTTTTCACCAACGTTTTCCGGCGTTACTGAGCGGTTTTCAACACCCCACATTGGGTAGGTTTCCGGTGACGTATCCATGCGTGCATTCACGGTTAAGGTCCAGTTCAGTCTGCGCACCGGGCGGTCAACCGGAATCGCTGTGAGATATTTCAGTGCACGATCAAAAACACCCATTTCATGCGCCATCGGAACCGGGCCGTGCCATTCCTTAAAACTCATGCCGGCATCAAAGGCCAGTGACCAGTCTGCCGGACAGGTGACAATGCCCGCGTCGAGAAATAAATCGCCATCACGCTGATCCAGCAAAGCGATATCGCCCTGTACCTGACGGCCCATGTATTCCAGTGGTGGGCACGGCAGCGTGCTGCTGTCACCGAAGGTAAAAACGTCGTCGAGTTTCAGCAGCCGATTCTGCCAATGCCATTTATCGCCATTTCGTTCAAGGCGGAAATAGTCCGGGTAATCTTTAGCCATGCTGGTCATCGCACGTTCGATAAAGTCCCAGCAGGCCTGTTCCATATGTGGCATGGCCAGACAGCGTTTTGGGTTTTCTTTCAGAACCAGGTCACGCTCGGCCATTTCCGACAGGTAATGCTCGTCAATATCAAACAGAAATTCGTTTACGGAACCAACCGGGCCTGGCAATGTATGCGGCTCGATATTAACGGAATAAGAATATTCGTCTTCCGGAAAAGGAAACGGAAAGCGCTCAATCGCTTCTTCACTGTTAGTGTAAGTAAAATCGTCGCGGAATGTTTCCAGCTTAGTTGGTGCTAAACGCATAATCCTTCCTCACAAATCCAGTGTCAGACTGTCGCTGACGGCGCGGGATACACAGGGCATCACGCATTGATTGCTGTTCTTTTCATCGGCAGATAAAAAATCATCGCGATGTTCCGGAATACCATCGGTCACTTTGGTAACGCACTGGCCACACACACCACCGCGACACATATTGGCGACTTCAACGCCGGCGGCTTCCAGTGCTTCCAGCATGCTGGATTCACTGTCGACCACTACCTGCTTATCGGTTTTGGCCAGATTAACCAGAAATGGCTTGCCCGGTTTGGGCGCAGCAAATTCTTCATAATGAATAATACCGGCAGGAATACCCAACGCTGCGGCTTCATTTTTGACGGCATCGATCAGCGTATCCGGACCACAGATATAGACGTGGGTACCCGGTGTAAGCGTACTTAACAACTGCTGCACGACGCACAGCTGACCATTATCCGAGTCATAGCTGAAAAAACGCTCACCCAAATCATCTGCCAGTTTCTGACGATAAGCGCCGGTCTGATTGCTGCGGTACAGGTAATGCAGTTCAAAATCCGCGTTACGACGCTGCAGCTCCGGCAGATACGACATAAACGGCGTAATGCCAACACCACCAGCGATCAGAATATGTTTTTGGGCTGCCCAGTGCGGGGCAAATAAATTGGCTGGCGGTGTAATCTTAAGTACATCACCTTCTTTCACCTGAGTGTGCATAAACACCGAGCCACCACGGGATTCATCCTGCAGGCGCACGGCAATGTGATAGGCCGAGGTATCAGCCGGATCACTCATCAGCGAATAGGCATTGCGATAGGTTTTATTTTCTCCGGCCATTTCCACCATGACATGAGAACCGGCAGAAAAAGGTGGCAGAGATTCATCAACCGCGGCCAGACAGAATTCACGGATTTTCGGCGCTACATCATTTACGGCGGTCACACGGACTGCGATCATCTGATTACTCATCAGCTTAATTCCTCCGCTTTTTCCGGCAGGTCCGCCGGATCTTCTGCATCAATCTGTACACCGACGTAAGCGCGGTGAATTTTAGAGAAGTGATCACGCACCAGCAGATTACGACCACAGCCGCTGCATACTGCAGGTGACTGTGTTACTGGCTCGGTAATTTCGTAACAGTGGGTACAGAACAGCCGGCGCTGATTATTCACCGGCGGCAGCAGATGAATCTGCTCCATAATAAAACCGGCATCCTGAATCAGTTTGGCCACGTCCCAGATAAAGGCCTCTGTACCCGCCACATAAAAGCTGGATGACAGTGGTAAACCCGCCAGAGTGGTGGATAACTCTTCAATGCCATTGGCTGCAGACAAACCAATGGTTAACACGTCGAAACTGCTGTCACCGCTGTTACAGGCAGCGATCAATGGCGCCAGCAGAGCGTCAGCCTTATCCCGCTCAACATCCTGCTGAGTGATAAAAATCTGATGCTGAGTCGCACTGTTGAGACTCACTGGCGGATACTGTGGCCGGCTTTTTACGCCGGGCACCAGTTCTAAATCTGATCTGGTTAATTCTGACTTGGTCAGTTCTGGCTTTTCTGCACTCGCTTGCATACCAAACTCCGGGAGATTAAAACCATTCACCGCCGGATAATCACTCACAGCGGGAGAAAACCTGGCACCTGAGATTTCCACCGGCTTTCGGGCCAGCAGAATGCATATCTCTGCATATCAGGATATTTTTATTCCTGTCAGGAAAGGCAAAATCCAGACCACCCCCTGAGTTTCTATCTAAACCATTGTTTATTAAAAGGTTTTTGATTTTCAGAAGGGTATTGTCGGAATAAAGCTGCACAAATCCGGTTCAGGACTGCTGCATATCAGTTCACCAACTGGAGGAGGAAGTCGCGGGACCTGATATACAGCAGAAACGTTACCCGATTACCCGGGCCTCAGCCCTCGCCTTCGCGACGCTGACCACAGAAGAAGCCAATGCCGTAGCTGTCGGTTTCAAACGTAATGGTGCTGCCCGCCGGGAAATAGAACACATCACCGGCTTTGGCATGGGCAACATTGCCGTCCTGATCGGTGATTTTAAATTCACCTTCAACGATGCATTTCATTTCGTGATAGGTGTAGTCATACACCAGTGGCGCTTCGGATTTTTTCAGATGAAAGAAGCCGGCGGCGATGGTTTTGTCTTCATCGGTAGATACCGCCGTATCACCCAACCAGGCGTTAACCCCCGGGCGTTCCATATCCGGCTGTTCTGCTTTGATCGCTTCCGGGAAAAATTTCATTGCTGGCATAATCGTTACCTCGTTTTACTGCGTTTTTAAAATTATGAACGTACCCGTGTACGCTCGGGATCGTAAAATGGTGTGGTTGTTACTGTGGCTTTTAAGCGTTTTTTATGGCCATCAAGCTGACCAACCTCAAGCTCCGTGCCTGGCGCAGAAAATTCGGGCGCAACACGGCACATGGCAATCTGTTTGTTGAGTAAAGGTGAGCGGGTAGCACTGGTGATCACGCCCACCGGATAGCGGCCGCTGTAAACCTCATCGCCATGGGAAACGGTTTCAGTGTCTTCAATAAATAAGCCGACCAGCTTTTTCCGGCTTTCCGGATTCTGTGCCGCCATGGCTGAACGTCCGACAAAATCATCTTCTTTAGTTTTCATCGGTACGGTAAAACCAATGCCGGCTTCATAAGGGTTGGTCTGCGGACAGAATTCATGCTCGGCAAAAATCAGCCCGGCCTCGATGCGCAGCATATCCAGTGCATCAAATCCCATGGGGGCAATACCGTATTGCTGACCGGCTTCCCAGATCGCGTCCCACAATTCAGTGCCGTGATCCGGATGACACCAGATTTCAAAACCCAGCTCACCGGTATAACCGGTACGGGATACCATCACCGGCATCCCCTGCGGACCACCTAAGCGGCCAATAGTGAAGTGAAACCAGCGTAAATCTTTTACATCCGGCTGATGGGCAGGTGTCCAGATAATTTCGCTCAACAAGGCACGGCTTTGCGGCCCCTGCAGAGACAGGTTATGAATCTGCTCTGAAGAATTCTGCACCCGTACGCGATAGCCTTTTTTCTCCGCCAGTTCGCGCAGCCAGGTTTCCATATAAGGATCACCGGCAACGAAACGGAAATTCTGTTCACCTAAGCGGAACAAGGTACCGTCATCTATCATGCCGCCGGTTTCACAACAGACAGCGGTATAAACAATTTCACCAATGGCCAGACGCCGTACATTGCGGGTTAAAGCAAACTGCAGCAGCTCTTCCGCATCCGGGCCGACTACTTCAAATTTGCGCAGTGGGGTTAAATCCAGCAGCGCTACTCTTTCGCGGCAGGCCAGATATTCTGCACGGGCACCGTAGCCATCGTACTCACCGGCCACCCAGTAGCCGCGGTACTCGGTAAAATGACTCGACATCGCCGCTGTACGCGGATGAAAAGCGGTCTGTTTGGTCATACGCGGTAATTCCTCTGGCAGAGTGCGGTAAGCGATGGCACGGGGAAATTCTTCTTCTGCGCTGTAGACGCGCACATGAATATCGGTCGGTGTCCAGCCATTGGCCGGATCAATGTCATCGGGACAGGCAGAGCTGCCGATCAACAGATCGCGCTGGGCACGCAGCAATACGTAATCCCCGGCGCGGGAAAATGGCTCGTCTGAAAAAATCGTGCCGCAGTCGCCGACACTGGTATTAAAAAATAAATTAATTGCCGGCCAGCCGGCGCGTGGCGCTATGCCATACGGCTTCAGTGCCTTATTAAAATTATCGCTGCAGCTGACATGACCAAAATAGCCGGCGTCTTCATAAAATTTATTGGTGCAGGCGAATAAAAAACTGTCGTGGCGGCCCACGGTATCCTGCACAACTTCCAGCATGCCCTGCATATCGGCATCGAGGAATTTCGCATGCAGACCCGGCTGTGGCAGATTCAAACCCTGAATCGTACGTGTCGCCGTTGCATCCAGCATGACTTCCCGGCCTTCCTGTATTGCCGCCAGATCAAAGGCTATTAAATCCGAGCACTGCTTGCCGGCGACATCAATAATCTGAATCCACTGCCCGGCTTTTACTTCATACACATCGGCTGTGCTGTTTTTTATGCGATATTCCGCCACAGGTTCTGCCAGAGGCTCCGGCAGATCGTCATAGGGCTGTGGAGCATCCAGAGCGCCCCACAGTTGTATTGTCAGTTCAGTGGGTGCCATCTGCACAGCGCCTGCTGCGTAGTTTTCTGAGTAGTTTTCTGCGTCGCTATCTGCATCGTCTGTAGTCAGCAGCAAAGATTTACCTGGAGCAATAATAACCAGCTCCGCATCTGTGCTCAGTGTCATGCGCGGTAACGCATCGGCCGCAAAGACCAGCGCCTGATCCAGCAGTGCAGCGCTCACGCCCCACTGATCAAACTTCTGTTGCAGGCTGCGCGCTGCCTGACTGCCTTCACTCAGCTGAGCTTTGGTGAGGCTGGCCTCTGCAGTCTGCAAACCGGCAAAAGCACTGTGCTGGCCGTTAAGTACCAATATTTCACAGGGCTGAAAGCCGCAGGCTGAGGTGATCTGCAGATAATCTCCGGCACGGGCCTGAATGCGCAGCGCCTGCTGCCCTTCTGCACGCCAGACACGGGAAGGAGGCGACACTCTGTCGATACCACCTGACTGCGCTGAATCCATGACCTTCTCCTGCCTGACTATCAAATTGTCTGAAATTGTCGTCGTTTCGCCTGTTACCTGAGCTGTCGCTGTACAGGTGTTGACGGAGAACACACAGCACCGGGATCGCCCATTTCAGTTCTGGTTTGCGCCACTGCTGTGCGTTTTGCGGGTCACACAAGAGAGCGCTTCCAGGTAAAAAACCAGGGCGGCCGGACTCTGATACTGCTTAAACGACCCCGGAACTGGTGTTTCTCACTGGTTAATAATGTTTACCAGCAGGATTTTTCTCTCAATCCTCCGCTGGGAGTACCCACTTGGTAGTAGCAGGGAAAAAAGCCGTGGGAATGGCACAACTTCTGCTCATACAAGCGGGCAGAAAACAAAAGGAGCTGCCGGCGAAAGACCGGTGCCCAGAGGAAAGACGTACTCAATACGCGAAAACACAGGAGGGGAATATGTCAGCCGTTACTGATCAGAAACCATCCCGCTTTTTTCACTGGATGCAGTCATGGTTCAGTAAAGCCCGGCCCATGGCGGCGGCCAGAATGCCTGCGGACTATCAGGCGCTGACGCTGGAGCTGGCCGCTGCGGACGACAGCAGCATGAGTCAGATCATTCAGCGCAGTCAGCAGCGTCTGCGCTATCTGCTGCATGATCATTCACTGCAACTGGCAGTGGTATTACCCGCAGCCAGTGGCGGCCAAACCCTGTTTCATGCCGGTGGCATTGGCAGTGATATTGGCGACAGTGCTGCAGACAGTTACTGGCTGCAGACTCTGACGCTGCAGCTGACGTCGGCGGATCTTGTGCCCGGTGGCCGGGATCATCAGCGCACCATTGCGTTATCCCACAATGAAGACATTACCCTGTGTCAGCTGGACCTTGGCGCGGACAATAACCCGGGCTGGCTGGCTGTACTTTCATCGCTCAGCGATTACGACAAAGAATCTCTTTATTCCCTTACCCAGACACTGCGTCCCGCCTTTTCCCAGGGATTAACCATTTATTGCCAACGTCAGCAGGCTGTCGCTGTGGCACTGAAGCAGGAACGCAGCGCACAGGCGGCCGAACTGCATGACTCTCTGGCACAGGTATTAGGCTACCTGCGCATCCGCACCGCGCGGCTACAGACATTTGCCGCTGACAGCGAAAATTTCTGCCAGCAACAGAATGCCATCCGCGAGATCAGTGATGAGATAGCCGGCCAGACACTGATGGCCTACCGCCAGGCACGGGAACTGATTTCGGCCTCACGCCTGACATTGCGCGAACAATCGCTGGAGCAGATTTTCAGCCATGCCATTGATGAATTTGCACAACACAGCGCCATCGTCTTTCAGCTCGATAACCGCTGTACAGATATCTCATTGAACGAGCGCCAGTTAACCCAGTTAAGCCATATTGTGCGTGAATCTCTGGCCAATATTGTGCGGCACTCCCATGCCTCTCATGCCCGGATCCGCGCGCTGTTACGCCATGGCAAACTGCAGATAAGCATTGAAGACAATGGTCGCGGTATTGCCGGAAATCAGGCGCGCAGCGACAGCTACGGACTGATGATCATGCAGGAACGGGCTGCCACCATCGGCGCACGCTGTGTCATAAAGGCAAGGAAAAGCGGTGGCACCGTGGTCGAAATCAGCTTTCCTGTTAAAGACAAATAAGCTCAGAGAAAAACCTGCGATAAAAACATCGCTGAAAAATACACTCAGAGAAAACAGTTTCAGGGAATAATCGCTATGAACGCGTCACCGGACATCCACACCACCACAGTCGCCAGTGCCGAGCCGACCATCCATGCCGTGGTGGTGGATGACCACCCACTGTTCCGGCGTGGTTTGGTGCAGCTGCTGAAAGAAACACCAGGGTTCCGTGTGTTAGCGGATTTTGATAATGCCCATGACTATATCGCCCAACTGGATCAGTACGACGCTGAATTATTACTGCTGGATCTGCAGATGCCGGATATTTCCGGCCTCGAAGCGTTGAAACAGATCCGTGCCAAAGGCGGCAGTATGCGCATTGTGATGGTAACCGCCTCGGATGACAGTGAGCATTTAATTGAAGCTCTGAGCGCCGGGGCCGATGGCTACCTGCTGAAAGACACCGCCCCGGATGAAATGACCAGCCAGTTGCGTAAAGCCATGCAGGGCGAAGTTGCCCTCAATTCTGTTGCCGTCAATATTCTTGCCCGCGGTCTGCGCAATGGTCAGTTTAATGGCCAGAATACTCTGCAAAGCAATGAACAGAGTAATGAAAGCCGCCACGAAACCGCCACCGAAAAAAATACCATCCCAGCGGATTACGCCGATACCAATGAACTCACCCAGCGTGAACAACAGACCCTGCAGCTGATCAGCCAGGGCATGAGTAATAAATTGATTGCCCGTGAACTGGGCATCAGTGATGGCACTGTAAAAGTGTACGTAAAAAATATGCTGCGCAAACTGAATCTGCATTCGCGTCTGGAATTGGCAGCCTGGGCATACAATCATGGAGCGACAGGCACAGTACAGGATACAGCAGAAAAAACGGAACAGGATTAATGGCATTGCTTAATTTATTCCGCACTGAATCGTCACCACAGCTGGACTATTCCATGGAACAGCTGCTGGATTCTCTGGAAGACGTTGTACTTACCGTGACGCAGGGTGACTGTCTGCAATATGTGAACCGTTGCTGGGAAACGCTCACTGGCGTGAGTAAAAAAGACAGCAGTGGCCGTCCACTGACAGCCTTCTTACACCCGGAAGATATACACAACTGGCGTATGGCTGTGCAGGAAGTTACAGCAACCCGCCAGAGTCAGATGATCTGGATACGCATCAGTGGTCCGGATGATGACGTGCGCTGGTGTGAAATGCGCCTGCAGTCGATGAATCCGGGCACACTCTACCCCATCAGTGCAACCCTTTGTGATATCACCCCTCAGGTGCGGGAAGATGAGATCCGTAATGCCAGCCACCGCAGTCTGAACGGCCTGGTACAGAATGTACCTGCCATGCTGTTCCGCTCGCGCAATAATCTGAGCTGGACCATGGAATACGTCAGCGACGGTTGCCTGGAAGTAACCGGCTACCACCCGGAACAGCTGATTAACGAATCGCAGCTTTCTTACGGCTCTATGATTGACGCACAGGATGCCGGCTATGTGTGGAGTGAAGTGCAGGATGCTCTGCGCCATAAACGTCCGTATGAATTGATTTATCATATCTGTGATGCTGATGGTAAACGTCGAACAGTGCGGGAAAAAGGTCGTGGAATTTATTCCGCCAGCGGACAGGTTCTTGGTGTTCAGGGCGTTGTTTTCGAAAGCAGTCATTAATCACTGATAAAATTCAGCCTGAATATTAAAAAATAACTGTTTTTACACCCTTTTGGTTACCCACACGGGGGAGTAGGTAAAAACCTTAAATCTTTTTATCTTGGTCTTATCAACTAAAAAGGAGATCAAGATGACTCAGCGTGTTGCAATTATTGGTGCAGGACCCAGTGGCATGGCTCAACTCCGGGCTTTCCAGTCAGCGCAGGAAAAAGGTGCTGAAATTCCGGATATGGTTTGTTTCGAAAAACAAAGCGACTGGGGTGGCCAATGGAATTACACCTGGCGCACAGGCATGGATGAGAACGGTGAACCGGTACACACCAGCATGTATCGCTATCTTTGGTCAAATGGCCCGAAAGAATGCCTTGAATTCGCCGATTACACGTTTGAAGAACATTTTGGCCGCGCCATCGCCTCCTACCCTCCCCGCGAAGTATTATGGGACTATATTAAAGGCCGCGTAGAAAAAGCCGGCGTACGCAAATACATCCGTTTTAATTCCGCCGTACGTCATATCGAATACAGTGAAGAAAATGATAACTTCACCGTCACCGTTCACGATCACAATGACGACAAAATCTACAGCGAAGTTTTTGATTATGTCGTGGTCTGCAGTGGTCACTTCTCAACACCGAACGTTCCCGAATATCCTGGTTTTGCCAACTTTGGTGGCCGCGTACTGCATGCCCACGATTTCCGTGACGCACTGGAGTTCAAAGACAAAGACATTCTGGTCGTCGGTTCCAGCTACTCTGCTGAAGACATCGGTTCTCAATGCTATAAATACGGTGCGCGTTCCATTACTTCCAGCTACCGTTCAGCCCCCATGGGCTACAAGTGGCCGGAAAACTGGGAAGAAAAGCCGGCATTGACCCATGTTGATGAAAATGTCGCCTATTTTGTCGATGGTACCAGCAAGCATATTGATGCCATTATTCTGTGTACCGGTTACATCCACCACTTCCCCTTCCTGAATGACGATCTGCGTCTGGTTACGGATAACCGTCTGTGGCCACTGAATCTGTATAAAGGCGTGGTGTGGGAAGATAACCCGAAACTTTTCTATATTGGTATGCAGGATCAGTGGTACAGCTTCAACATGTTTGATGCTCAGGCATGGTATACCCGCGATGTGATTATGGGTCGTATTCCATTGCCATCCCAGGATGAGATGCGCGCCGACAGTGCCCAGTGGCGCATCGAAGAGCTTAAGCTCGAAACCGCCAAAGAAATGTACGAATATCAGGGTTCATATATTCTGCACTTAATTGAACAGACGGATTACCCGACATTCGATATTGATGGTGTTAACCAGACCTTCCTGGAATGGAAGCATCATAAAAAAGAAGACATCATGGGCTTCCGTAATAACTCTTACGCTTCCCTGATGACAGGAACCATGTCACCTCCGCATCACACACCATGGCTGGAAGCTCTGGATGATTCGCTGGAAGCCTATCTGGCTAATGGTGAAAGTTCAGAGATGAAAAAGAAAGCCGCAGGCTGAGCTTCAGCCTGCCGGAAAAAGCAGCCCCTGTCAGGCCACTGCTGTCCCACAGTT
>NZ_DJIO01000150.1:0-1828 GCF_002433655.1 Thalassolituus sp. UBA6592
GCGTGTGTGATGCCCGAGATAAAGAGCTCATCCGCCTTAACGAAGCCCTGGTTTATAAAGGCAATCTGCGTCGTCGCGGCGATGGCTATTACAAATCCATTGACGGTCGTCCGTATGGTCAGCCATACTGCTCCTATTGCTGGGAGGGAAATCAGAAACTGATCCACCTGCACAACCGTATCCTCAGCAAGGATGTCCGTGTCTGCCCGCACTGTAAAAATGAATATCAGGCTATCCGTACGCCATTCCTCGAAGCTGAAGGATATACCGCCTGACGCTGTGCAGAGGGGCATAATCCAACCTGCGTCGCAGCGATGTAATTTAAACGCTATATTATATGCCTTAGTGGAATAATCATTGGGGTAGTTATGTTGCGACTGGGTTCGGTTATGGTGTTTTCTCTGGCCTGTGGTGCTGTCTGGGCTGAAGAGTTGCAGGACAATGCTGGGTCAGCAGTGCCAGCCAGCAGCGCCGGAAATACGGCAACTGCGGATAGCAATACAAGTACGGCAGACGGTAAAGCAGACTCTGATATCACCTCTGACAGTGAAAGCAGTGCTCTGGACAGTCTTGAAACGCTGCTGCCGGAAAGCGGTGAAGCCAAACGCCAGAAGCTTGAAGTCGAAACCATCTCAGAAGATGAAATAAAACCAGCCCTGCGGAAATTACCCCAGCTGGTGGAAAAAATTCAGGTCGAAGAAGCCGCCGCCAACAGTCCTTTCCTGTTGTTACCACACCGCCCGAATTACATCCTGCCATTTACTTACTATTCCAATCCTAGCAATTACGAGCGTGACCGTATTCTGCAGCACTATTCCGGCGACGATGATGCAACGCTGGAAGATGGCAACGACCATATCGAAGCGGTTTTTCAGATCAGCATTAAAGTTCAGCTGGCCAGCGGCATCATCGGCAAACTCAGTACTCTGAGTGTCGGTTACACCAACCGTTCGTTCTGGCAGGCTTATAACAGTGATATTTCCCGTCCGTTCCGTGAGACCAATCATGAACCGGAACTGATGCTCAACTGGCAGACCAAAAACAACTGGATTGATGCATTTGGTGTGTCGTTGAATCACCAGTCGAATGGCCAGACCAGCTCTATGTCGCGCAGCTGGAACCGGATTATTTTCAGTGCCTTAAGTGTCACCGATTACGCGGTTATCTCCGGTAAATTGTGGTGGCGCATTCCGGAAGAAAGCGATTCCGACCCCTGGGATCCGGAAGACAATGACAACCCGGATATCGACGACTATATGGGGCCGGGAGAGCTGACGTTACGTTTTATGCCGGGTAATCAGACCATTGATGTTACGGTACGCAACAACTTTAACCCGGATGAAAACCGCGGTGCACTGCAGCTTGAATGGACCTTCCCGATGACTAAAAAAATCAAAGGCTATGGTTTCTTTTTTGACGGCTATGGCGACAGCCTGATTGACTACAACCATTACCAACAACGTATCGGCCTGGGAATTAAACTCAGCGACTGGTTCTGATCAGGGTATGATGCGCAATTTAAAATGGGCGATGTTGTGGAGTCTGTATGTTAACCCTCGGCCTGATCATTAATCCTCTGGCGGGCATCGGTGGGGCTGTCGGTCTGAAAGGCAGTGATGGCGTCGTGGCGGAAGCCTTGGCCCGTGGTGCGGAAAAGAAAGCCGGGCAGCGTACTCAGCAGGCACTTGAGCAACTGTTACCGTTTTCCGACCGATGTCACTTTCTTACCTGCCCGGGAGAAATGGGGGCCGACCTGTTAACCCGTCTTGGCTTTTCTTTTGATCTGGTCAGTGCCGATATTCCGTTAAGCGATACCAGTGCAGAGCAT
>NZ_DJIO01000150.1:2156-2527 GCF_002433655.1 Thalassolituus sp. UBA6592
CCCGCCTGGCTGCTGAAGCAATGGCCGCTGCTGCTGTCGATTTGTTGTTGTTCGCCGGTGGCGACGGTACTGCCCGTGATATCTGTGCCATCGTGGGGGATGATATTCCGGTATTGGGTATTCCTGCCGGCGTTAAAATTCATTCTGCGGTTTACGGCATTACGCCGGCAGCCAGTGGTGAGGTCGTGCGTGCTCTGCTGGAAGGCAAACTGATCGATATTAAAGAAGCGGAAGTGCGTGATCTTGATGAAGAGGCTTTCCGTCATGATCAGGTCCGTGCACGGCATTATGGTGAAATGCGGGTGCCACAACTGGGCCATTTTGTTCAGTCGGTAAAAATGGGCGGCATTGAATCTGAAGAACTGGTACTG
>NZ_DJIO01000150.1:2851-3745 GCF_002433655.1 Thalassolituus sp. UBA6592
CCGATATTGCAGCCCATGTGACGGCTGAAATGGAAGACGACGTGCTGTACCTGATCGGCTCCGGAAAAACGACTCAGGCGATTATGGATGACCTCGGGCTGGATAATACCCTGCTCGGTGTTGATGCGGTTTTTAATCGCGAACTAATCGCTGCGGATGTTACCGCAGCGGACATTCTGACCTTGCTGGATGATCATTCTGAAGCAGTCGCTATTCTGAGTATTATGGGCGGGCAGGGGCATATTATTGGACGCGGAAACCAACAGTTTTCACCGCACATTCTGCGGTGTCTGAGTAAAAAGAATGTCTGGCTGGTATCCACCAAAAGCAAATTGACTGCACTGCAGGGACGGCCACTGATCATAGATAGCGGTGACCCGCAGCTGGATAAAGAGTGGGCCGGTACCATGCAGGTGGTTACCGGCTACCATGATCAGGTGGTGTATCCGCTGATGTGATTTTTCATCCGCAGCGGGTTATTAATTAACGGTAAATTTTTCGACGATATTGTTCAGTCGTGTTGAAAGTTCAGCAAGGGCACGACTGGCCTGAGCCGCGTCACCGGCCTGTTCCCGGCTGGTTTCCGCCAGTTCATTTACTCTGACAACATTGCGGTTGATTTCATCCGCGGCATAGCTCTGCTGCTCAGCGGCGGTGGCGATCTGCGTATTCATGTCGCTGATGCTGTTAATGTTCTGGTAAATCTGTTGTAGAGCATTACTGGCTGCGCGCACTTTTTCAATGCCGGATTCAGCCCGCTCACGGGATTTAAGCACGGTATTCACCACATTACTGGTGCCTTTATTCAGTTCTGCAACCGTGTTACTGATGGATTCGGTGGATTCCTGCGTGCGTTGTGCCAGGGTCCGGACTTCATCGGCGACCACGGCAAAA
>NZ_DJIO01000010.1:0-2662 GCF_002433655.1 Thalassolituus sp. UBA6592
TTGGTGATGGTTGGAGCACCGAAGGATTTCTCCAGTACCACGTTACGGCCTTTTGGACCCAGAGTAACTTTTACTGCGTTTGCCAGTACGTTAACGCCAGCCAGCATTTTTACGCGGGCGTCGTTGCCAAATTTAACTTCTTTAGCAGCCATCTTATCTTTCCTTTAAATCTTGAATCAGTTGTTAGTCAGTATGGTTGCCGGATCAGGCTTCCAGTACGCCGTAGATTTCGCTTTCGTTCAGGATCAGCAGTTCTTCACCGTCGATTTCGATGGTGTTGGAACCGGAGTATTTGCCGAACATAACGGTGTCACCGACTTTCACAGACATAGGCTGAACTTCGCCATTGTTGGAAATACGACCCGTACCGACGGCAACCACTTCGCCCTGATTAGGTTTTTCAGCCGCGGAACCTGGCAGCAGGATACCGCCAGCTGTGGTTTGCTCTTCTTCCTTGCGACGAACAACGACGCGATCGTGTAAAGGACGGATTTTCATCTGAGGTTATCTCCAATGGTTAAAGCAATATTGTATGTTTGCTGTTAAGCGGAGCGGCAGACTCATATCAGCAGCTCCAAATCTCTTGTGTTTCGCTTACTGGGGGTGAAGCCAACAGATTTCAACACCCCAAAGTGAAAAAATTTCGCTTTTGGCGCAAATCAGTCTTCGCGCTTGTACTCACCGTCAATCACTTCCGGACGGTGAGGATGATGCGGAATCTCACTGTCACGCTGCGGATGTACTTCGCGCTCTGGCTGACGGAAGGTCTGGTGCATGCCGCCCACCGCTCTTACTTTCAGCATATTCATCACCGAACCAGCCATAGCTCCCCGTACACCAGGCACTAACAGAGCAAAGCCAAAAGCATCGGTCACAAAGCCAGGCGTCAGTAACAGCGCGCCGGCCAGGGCCAGCAGAAAACCTTCGGCCAGCTCACGGGCTGGCAACTGACCGTCCTGCATACGCTGACTGGCGCGCATCAGGGTCGCCAGCCCCTGCACCCGCAGCAGGCCAACGCCGATAAACGCAGTCAGAAGAATCAGCGCAACAGTCCACAGTACGCCGATGTAAGAGCCCACCTTGATCAGCACAGCCAGCTCAATCACGGGGACAATGATAAAAATCAGTAGAAAAGGCACAGGCAACTCCAGGTTGTCTTCAGAGTGAGTGGTTTCACCAACACACTCATTGATTGTGGTTTCTGATATATGGCCGCTTGAGGCAATTACAAGGGTCAGCTGACGGAAGTCAGCGATCAGCGGATAGCAAAGCTTAAGCGTAACCGGTGTGAAGGTATGAAAGATGATCGGCGCGGAGGTTCCGGCCAACCGCAAAGACGGTGGGCGTAACTGTGGGCATAAATGGCAGAAGCCCGCCCAATGACACCGGTGAAGAAAGGTACTCAGGCAAAAATTGCAGGAAGCCCCTGTGGCAATAATCGCAGGAAGCCCCTGCGGCAATAATTGCAGGAAGCCCCTGCGGCCCTGGCAACGGGGGCTGAACGTCAGACCAGACTGTCAGTCTGCAGCGCGTTGGTCAGTTGGTCTGCAAGGCGGCGACGTCCGGATGACGCTCCTGCCAGTGGTCGATTAAGTCCTGCTGGTTGATATCTGAGGGGTGAAAGCCCGTGCGGAAGTACTGCCGCAACGAGCGCATATTCTCACGCAGAATGCCTTTCCTGCCCCAGAAGAAGCTGAAAGCCCCGCGCCATTCTTTCCATGACGGGAAGTGGCCATCCGCTTTCAACAGGCGGAACTGGTAATAACCGATCCGGACAAACAGCGAAGCCATGGCAATCACCATCACCCGCTTACGCATAAATTCGTTGTTCACCTTCTGACGGTAAACATCGAACGCTACGGATTTATGCTCGATTTCTTCCACCGCGTGCCAGATCAGCATCTTACGGATGGTGTCGTCGGCATCATCAAGAATTTCCGGGTATTTCAGCAGATACTCAGCCAGTGCTGCGGTGAAATGCTCCATCGCAGCGGTCAAAGCCAGCTGACGTGCCGGGCCAAAACTGCGTTTGAGAAACTCCACCCGTTTCTGCATATGCGTCACCAGCCCGCTCATCGGAAAGCCCATGGCTTCGATGTTCTGGTTCAGTCCTTCATGGGAATGACCGTGGTGTGCTTCCTGACCGATAAAACCTTTGATCTGAGCCTGCAGCACCGGATCATCGATTTCTTTCTGGAAGTTACGCACGGAGTGAATAAAAAAGCGTTCACCGTCGGGAAACATAGCCGACAGCGCGTAAAAAAACGTGCTGATCAGGGCATTATCACCAAAGGTATATTTGCGCATGGGAGCACGGGTATCGAAGGCCATGCGCCGGGGTTTAATAACAACAGACTGGGTTTTATTATTGTGTTCAGTCATAAGAGCTCCGGATTGTATGCCTGCCGGTTAACATCAGGTAACTGCTGTGTGGCATACGCAGGCGGCCACGGGAAAAATATGACACAGTATTTCTGCCCCTGACCGGGTCTATTTATGACAGAAATCTTTTTATTCGCGGGCCGGTAATCGTTAGAATGCGCGGCCTGACCTTCCCTCCCACCCACTCGATATCATCAGAGTCCGCCCATGCCCCCGAAAAAACCCGCCAATGGTAACCGTCGCAGCAAAAACAGCAGCAAAACCAGCAGCAAAACCAGCA
>NZ_DJIO01000010.1:2970-3182 GCF_002433655.1 Thalassolituus sp. UBA6592
GCAAAACCAGCAGCAAAACCAGCAACAGATCCTCGCACAAATCCGGCAGCCGTCCGGGCCATAATCAGGCCCGCAACCCGTTGCTGACACTGTGGGAACAGTGGCTGCAGCAGCCACCGTACACTGCGCTCGACCGCTGGTTACGCGGGCAGATGCGCAGCATGGCAACGGATGAACGCTGGCCGGCCCAGAAAATTACTCAGACCATGCTG
>NZ_DJIO01000183.1:0-10553 GCF_002433655.1 Thalassolituus sp. UBA6592
GTTTCTGCACACGCTGGCGGAGATTTCGCAGCGGTTGCGTGCTCAGCCGGAAGGGGATCACGTTAATACGCTGGCCGATACCTTTAAACGCCTGAATAAAAACATGCATGGCGATGATGGCGACTATTATCGTATGCCGCAGGATCGTGAACTGGCGGCCCAGTATCTGCTGTTGTATGAAATGTCACTGCCATACGGACTGGATCTGAATAATCAGCTGAACGTAGATAAATCTTCCACGCGCCTGACCTCCACGCTAAAAAATATGGGCAGTCAGGAAATTGTGGCGCTGGAAGAACGGGCGCGTCAGTGGATGGCGGACAACGCTCCACATGTGCGGCTGGCAGCGGCCAGCCCCGGGTTGATGTTTGCCCATATCGGCGAAACCAACATGGATAGCATGATCGTCAGCATGATTGCTGCTCTGATTCTGATTTCGGCTTTGTTAGTGCTGGCATTACGTTCATTACGCCTGGGTGTGATCAGTCTGATTCCGAACCTTGGACCGGCCTTGGTGGGCTTTGGTATCTGGGGGCTGATCAGTGGCGAAATTAATCTGGGCCTGTCAGTGGTGGCGTCCATGACGCTGGGTATCATCGTCGATGACACCGTACACTTTCTGGCCAAATATAAACGCGCCCGGGATGATGGCCGCGATGCTGAGGCGGCTGTGCGTTACGCCTTTTCCAGTGTCGGCAGAGCGCTGTTAATCACCACCGTGGTGCTGGTGATTGGCTTCTCCATGCTGACGTTTTCTGCATTTCGCCTTAATTCGGATATGGGCCTGGCCACGGCACTTATCATCTTTATTGCTTTGCTGGTGGATTTCTTTTTCCTGCCGGCGTTTCTGCTCCTGCTGGATAAAAAAGATAAGCTCGCGGGCGCAGAGTTAAGCCATACCCATACAGACAAAAGCACAGACACAAACTCACAAGAAAAACCAGACACAAATAAAACAATATCTGAACATCCTGCTGCAGGAGGCACCCTATGAACGCTCTGACCCGAATGATACTGCCCATGGCTATGATGCTGTCGTTCTTTGCACCGGTACAGGCCGGTGAAATGGAAGATAAAGGCCTGGCGATTGCGACCGACCGCAAACAACGTGACGCCGGGTGGGGCGACAGTCAGTCTGCCGTGACTATGATTCTGCGTAATGCTCAGGGCGAAGAGAGCGTGCGCGAAATCCGTTCGCAGACTCTGGAAGTTGCCGATGATGGCGACAAGGGGCTGACCATTTTTGATGAGCCGCGGGATGTAAAAGGAACGGCCTTTCTTAACTTCTCGCACATCGGCAAGCCTGACGAGCAATGGCTGTATCTGCCTGCTCTGAAGCGGGTTAAACGTATTGCGTCACGAAATAAATCCGGCCCTTTTATGGGCAGTGAATTTGCCTATGAAGATATGAGTTCTTTTGAGCTGGAAAAATACAGTTTTCGCTATCTGCGCGAAGAGGAAGTGAATGGTATTGCCTGTCATGTGATTGAGCAGGTGCCTAATGATGAATTTTCCGGCTATACCAAACAGATTGTCTGGCTGGATAAAGACCATCTGCGGGCGTGGAAAATCGAATTTTATGACCGCAAAAAAAGTCTGCTGAAAACACTGACGCTGGCAGATTATAAACAGTACAAAGATCAGTACTGGCGCGCACATACTGCCACGATGCAGAATCATCAGACCGGAAAAAGTACGGTGCTGAAAACCGCAGATATCCGCTTCGATACCGGTCTGACCGATGCCGATTTTAATAAAGCCAGTCTGCAACGGATACGCTGATATGAGATCATGTTATTTATTCCCGCTGGTGCTTTGGGCGGCAGGTCCTGTCAATGCTGCGCAGTGGTTGCCCGATGCTGACTTTGAAGTATCACTGGAATACCGCGAATTTCTGCAGCAGCCCTGGCTGGATGATCAGCCGGAGCGTGGTATGTCAGTTTATGGGCTGGGTGATATGGCCTGGGATACCGGTGACAGCAGCCGCCTGACCTTTAAACCCTTTTATCGGTACGACAGTGAAGACAGCGAGCGTACCCATGGCGACATCCGCGAGCTGCAGTTTCAGTGGTGGGGCAGCAGCTGGGAAGTCCGTGCAGGTATCGGCAAAGTGTTCTGGGGGGTAACCGAGTCCCTGCATCTGGTGGACGTGATCAACCAGACGGATCAGGTCGAAGCCGTGGATGGTGAAGATAAACTGGGTCAGCCGATGCTGCATGGCATCTGGTTGCATGATGCCGGTACGCTGGAAGCCTTTGTGCTGCCGTATTTCCGGGAGCGCACGTTCAGCAGTGAGGATGGCCGACCTTCGGCCTTGCTGCCGGTAAAAAGCGCTGTGTATCAGTCTTCTGATGAAGAAAATCATATCGATCTGGCACTGCGCTGGAGCCGCTCGTTTGAAATTGATGGCTGGCCGCTGGATATCAGCGCGGATATTTTCTCCGGTACATCACGCCAGCCGTTTCTGTTGCCGGATATTACCCTGGTCGATGGCAATCCGCTGGTCAGCGGATTACGCCCTTATTATCCGCAGGTCACCGAAGCCGGTATGACGCTGCAGCACACGGTAGGCTCCTGGCTATGGAAGCTGGAAGCGCTGCATCGCGATTACGACGCCTCCGCGCAGCAGGTTGCAGAAGACTCTGGTAATGAAGCCCTGCAGGATCACCAGGCCATGGTGGGTGGGTTCGAATACACCTTAGTCGGCCCTTTTGGAGATTGTTGCGCCAGCCCGCTGGACCTCGGTATTCTGATGGAATATCAGGGGGATTCGCGCAGTGAAGAGGGCGGGCTGGCACAGAACGATCTGTTTGTTGGCACACGCTGGGCATTCAATGATGCGGATTCATCGGAATTGCTGGTCGGGCTGACGCAGGATCTGGATTACAGCGGCAGCCGCAGCCTGATGGTGGAAGCATCCACACGTATGACATCCTTTTCTACTATGTCGCTTAACCTGTGGTGGTTTGCCGCAGACAACAGTGAGGATGAGGTGCTCTACAGCATTCGCCAGGATGACTTTGTGGAGCTGAGCTATACCGTGTTTTTCTGACGCATTTCTTTCGTGTCAGCTTTCCATACGGCTTTCTGTAGCGGCTGTTTTAAGGGGTGTTGTATGGGCCGTTGTACGGGCTATTGTAAGGGTTGTTGAAACGGCTTTGCCCGGCGTCCGCCAGTGCGGCAAAGTCGCTGCTCTCTGTCTGTGCGGCAACATCGCTTTTTTCTTTTCTTCCTGCACTTTCTCTTCAGGCTGAAGTTTGCACTTCGTCATCAGGATGGCATAAATCCAGACAATAACTTACGCTCAGAACGTCCCAAATCAGGTATTTTGGCGGCCAGAGTCTGGTGCAAAGTTTTCAAATGAATATAATTCTCATTTGCGAAATGGTCATCCATGCATGATGGATAGCCGGGCAAGTGGACATAACATTTATAATTATTGGATATCTCTTCTTTGAGTTTACGTATTTCAGGAGACTCCGCTTTGATTGCTACCGGCAATACACGGCGCGCTTCTCAGCACTCTTATCCGCGCTCTCGACAGAGCTGCGGAACGCTGCTGAAACCTGCAGCGATGTTGTTGTTACCTCTGGCCATACTGTCGGGTTGCTCAGTGGTGACGACCGAACAGCCAGCGGCAGATCAGCTGCCATCGCAGCTGGGTTACAGCAATGCAGAAAACGCAGGGCAGAGCTGGCAGAGCGAGCTGCGCTGGTGGCAGAGTTTCTCCGATCAACAATTGAACGAATTGGTCAGCACCGGACTTGAACGCAACTATTCTCTGCAGGCTGCCTGGGCCAACCTGGCACGCAGCCGTGCCTTATGGCGTGATGCGGGATCGGCGAAATATCCGGACCTGAACCTTACTCTGAACAGAGACCGTCAGTGGGCTGAAAGCCAGAGCAGCACGGGCGAGGCGAGTACGACCAGCAACAGCTGGAGTGCCGGGCTGAGCAGTGAGTACGAGCTGGATTTCTGGGGACGTGTGGCAGCACTGGATGATCAGGCGCGTATGGAAGCACTGTCTGGCGAGGCCGCGCTGCGCACTCAGGCCAACACTGTAGCCGGTGAAATTACTCTTAACTGGTATGGCTGGCGTATGCAGCAGGAAAACCTGCAATTGCTGGCCTCCCAAAAAGATCGCATAGAAGCCGCATTAAAAGTCACCCGCGGACGTTTTCAGCGCGGTCAGGCAGACATCAGTGATGTTTGGCAGCAGGAGCAACTGCTGGAATCCCTGAATGCTGACGTGATTGCCGCGCAGGCAGCGCTGGCGGGTTATCAGCAGCAGCTGGCGCTGTGGACCGGCCAGGGAGAATGGCTGGCATTGCAGCGTGGCGCCTTTGCGGATGCCATGAACCATGACATGCCACCTCTGCCGCAGCTTGAAAAGACCGTCTCAGCATTGCCTTTAGCGGTGGTCAGTGGTCGTCCGGATGTAGAGCAGGCCTGGTACGACGTGCAGTCTGCTACCGCAGGTCTGGCGGTGGCTGAGGCCAACCGATACCCACGCTTTACGCTCTCTGCGTCTTATCGTGGAACGGATGAAGATCTGAGCGATGTGCTGGATAACTGGGTTGCCAATTTTGTTGCCGGACTGGCCCTGCCGCTGATTGATGGCGGCTCGCGCCGGGCGCTGGTTGCCAGCAATCAGGCAGCAGTTGATGCTGCTGTTGCGCTGTATCAGCAAACGCTTCTGGAGGCTGCGCAGGACGTGCAGCAATCACTGGTCAGTGAGCGCGAAACAAGCGATACACTGGTCAGCCTGGAGCGCCAGCTGACGCTGGCGCAGAAAACCGAAGCCTTTCAACAGAACCGTTATCGCAAAGGCGTTGGTGATTTTCTTTCCCTGTTAACCGTACAGCAGGATGTGCTGAGTCTGGAGCAGCGTGTGCTGACAGCCCGCTGGAATCAGATTCAGAGTCGTATCGCGCTGTTCCGTGCGGTCAGCCACGGTGGCTTTATTGACGTAAATGATGACGCTGATGGTGCTGCTGCCGCTGCTGATGATGCCACTGATAGTGCCGGGAACGCCGGTGCCGTGCAGTCTGTGGTGGCAGAAAAATCAGACTCAGCGTCTGCAGTATCAGCAGCAGATACGGCCACACCAGCAGAGCCTGCGGGCGGGTCGAATGAAGCTGTAAAAGAAACAGAAGCTGTGAAAAAAGCAGAGACCGTAAAAGAAACGCCCGCTGATCAACAAACACCGCGCCGCTTTAATCAACTGAACAGCACATCAATCCGTATTTCGAAGAAGGAAGTCTCTGTATGAGTTCGGCAAATGCCCTGTATCGACAGACCTGGTTGTGGGTCATCGTTATTCTGCTGGCCGGCGGTGGTCTGGCTTACTGGATTATGACCTCTGCGCCGCGCCCGGCACGGGTAGCGCCACAGGAGCAGGCGCGGCTGGTGGATGTGGTGCCGCTGCAGCAGGAAACGTCCCGCCCTTACTGGACAACCGGCGGTACGGCGACGGCAGTGGATTCCGTGAGCCTGGTGTTCCAGGTCAGCGGCCGCATTGACTGGGTGAATCCTGACGCGGCACCGGGTGCTTTGCTGGAGCAGGGCACCGTGCTGGCACGACTGGAGCAGGATGATTTCCAGCTGCAGGTTAAACAGGCGAAAGCCAATCTGACCCAGGCCAAAGCAGACCTGGCGGTTGAGAAAGGTCAGGGCGATCTGGCGGAAGAAGAATACGCCATCGCTGCCCAGAATCTGAGTCGGGAAGAGCGTGATCTGGTGCTGCGTAAACCGCAGTTGGCAGCAGCAGAGGCGGCAGTGGCAACGGCGGAAGCTCAGCTGTTACAGGCGCAGCTGGAATTAAAACGCAGTGAAATCCGTATGCCCTTCAGCGGGCGCATCAGTTCACGCAGTGCCAGTGTCGGCAGTTATGCCAGCTCCGGAACCGCCATCTTTGATGTCGTGGGCACCGAACGGGTGTGGATCGAAGTGAAAGTACCGCGTCATTTCCTCAGTTGGCTGGACACTGGTTCGGTTGCCAACGTCAGCCTGCCGGCCTGGGATGGTCAGCAACGTGAAGCGCGCATTCTGAATGTTTTGCCGGATGTGGACGACCTTGATCGTCAGGCGCGGGTGGTGATTGAGTTAACCGATCCGATGGCGGCGCCGCGCGTGCTGGTTAATGATTATGTTGATGTGGTGTTGCCCGGCAAAGAAATTCAGGGCTACGTCATTGCCAGTCGACTGCTGCAGGATGGCGTGGTGTGGGCGGTGAACGATCATCGTCTGCGTCGTCGCGAGCCTCAGGTGATTTACCGTGGCCGGGAAAAAACCTGGCTCGGCACCAGCGGTTTTAAAGCCGGTGACAGCGTACTGAAAAACCGGATTGATACCGCCACCGATGGTATGAAAGTACGTCTGCCGGGTGAAGCCGCTGACAACGGAGCACGTCCATGAGTCTGCGCTATAAAGGTCCTGTTGCCTGGATGGCGAAGCATGGTGTGGCGCCCAACCTGTTGATGGCGTTTCTGATCATCGGCGGCTTCTTAATGGCGCTGGTGATCCGTAAGGAATATTTCCCCAACACAGAAATCGACAGCGTGTCTGTTTCTGTCAGCTACGCCGGTGCGACCCCATCGGAGATGGAGCAGGGCGTGGTGCTGCCCATTGAGAACGAACTGGCGGACGTTGATGGCATTAAAGAGCTGACGGTACGGGTGACGCAGGGCTCTGCCTCGTTAGTTGCTGAACTGGAAAATGGCAGTGATCGCCAGCAGGCCTATCAGGATATTCAGCAGGCGGTGAACCGTATTTCGACGTTTCCGGCGGAAATGGAAACGCCGATCGTCAGTATGGCCGGACGTAATATTGATGTGATCGAACTGGCGATTTTCGGACCGCTGGATAAATTCGGTCTGAAACGTCTGGGTGAACAGATTAAAGATGAATTACTGCTGTCGTCGCAGGTCACCAAAATTGAAATGCGCGGTACGCCGGACGAGGAAATTCACGTTGAAATTGCCCGCCAGGATCTCAAACGTTATGGCCTGACGCTATCTCAGGTGGCGGACGTTATTGGTGATAACGCCATTGAACTGAGTGCCGGCAGCGTACGCACCTCCGCCGGTGAAATTCTGGTAACGCTGGATAACCGACGTTATTGGGCGCAGGAATTTCTTGATATTCCGCTGATTTCCGACGACACCGGTGTGATTCTGCGCGTCGGCGATGTGGCGACAATTCGCGAAGGCTTCAGCGAAAGTTACGACGAAGTGACTTACAACGGTGAAACCGCGGTACGCCTCAAAATCTATCGCGCCGAAGATCAGACACCGATGACCGTGGTGGATGCGGTGCTGGAACGGCTCGACGATATCCGCGCCAAAATGCCTCAGGGTATTCAGATTGTGGTGACCGACAACGACGGTGATACCTATCGCCAGCGTGTTGGCCTGCTGATGAAAAATGCGGTGATCGGTCTGATTCTGGTACTGGTGCTGCTCAGTCTGTTCCTCGAATACCGTCTCGCCTTCTGGGTGACCATGGGGATTCCGACGGCCTTTCTGGGTTCACTGTTGTTGCTGCCGGCGATGGACGTGTCGATCAATATGATTTCCATGTTCGCCTTTATCATTGCCCTCGGTATCGTGGTGGACGACGCCATTATTGCCGGCGAAAACATTTACGAGCATATGCAAAAAGGCATGCCGTTTATGGATGCGGCGATTTTCGGCGCACGCGAAGTCGCCGTGCCGCTGGCGTTTGCCATCCTTACTAACGTGGTGGCGTTTCTGCCGTTGCTGTCGATGCCGGGCATGATGGGCAAAGTCTTTTTCGCCATTCCGGCGGTGGTGGTCAGCTGCTTTATGATTTCCTGGCTGGAAGCGCTGTTTATTCTGCCGACTCACCTTGGCAAGTTAAAAAAGCGTACCTCAGAAAATGGCCTGGACCGCGTACAGAAACGGGTCGATAAAGCCCTCAATCATTTTATTCAGAAACGTTATTTACCAGTGCTCGACCGCGGCCTGAAGCGGCCGGGCATTGTGATTGCTGTGGCGGTCGCTTTCGGCGTGATGGTGCTCGCCTGGCCGATCAGTGGCCGTATGGGCTTCAGCATGTTCCCGCGTCTTGAGGGTGAATCCGCGGCAGCCACGGTACAGCTGCAGGCCAATGCGCCGATTGAGCAGGCACGTGAAGTGCGTGCTCTGCTGGAGAAACACCTGCGTGAAGTGACCGATCCGATTGAAGCCGCCGGTACGCCGCTGGTGATCAGTCTGGAAGGGGATATCGAAGGCTCACAGGTGGAAGTGGAAGCGCGTCTGGTGGATACCGATGTGCGCCCCATCAGCTCTAACGAAGTGGTGCGGCGCTGGCGCGAAGCCATTGGTGAAATACCGGGTATCCGCAGCCTGACCTTTGATGCTGAACGAGGCGGCGGTCCGTCCCGAGGTGCAGGTCTGACCGTTGAACTGCGCGGTACGGATAACGAACTGCTGCGCACCGCCAGTGAAAATCTCAGCGAAGAACTGGCACAGCTGGCGGGCGTAAAAGACGTGGCGTCGAGTTTTACTCAGGGTAAACCGCAGTGGGATGTGGAGCTGAATGCGCTGGGTCTCAGTCTCGGTCTGGACCCCGCCGATGTTGCCGCTCAGGTGAGGGCATCACTTTACGGCGCCCGGGCGTTACGTCAGCAGCGCCAGCGCAACGAAGTGACGGTGCTGGTGCGGCTGCCGGAAGCTGAGCGTTCTTATGCTGCCGATATTGAGCAGGTGCAGATTCTTACACCGGCGGGCGGCTACGTGCCACTGGTGGATGTGGCCATTCTGCATGAAGGCATTGCGCCGTCGGTGATCAACCGCCGCGACGGGCGTCAGGTGGTGCAGGTTACTGCCGAAGTTGATAACCGCAATATGATTCCGGCGGTGATGTCGGTGTTGCAGCAGGAAATCTTCCCGGAGGTGCAGGCGCGCTATCCGTCGATTGAATTCGGTTTCCGCGGTCGCCAGGCCGATACCCAGGAAAGCATGAGCAATCTGCAGCTGATGGGCTTCTTCGCCATGCTTGGCATTTATGTTCTGCTGGCGATTCCGTTCCGCAGTTATGCTCAGCCAATGCTGATTATGCTGGTGATTCCGTTCGGTGCCGTGGGGGCGATTCTGGGCCATATCCTGCTTGGATACGGTCTGTCGATTGTGTCGATCATGGGCATCGTGGCACTGGCCGGTGTGGTAGTGAACGACAGTCTGATTCTTGTCGATTACGCTAATCGTCGCCGTGTTGAAAGCAATCTCACCGCGCTGGAAGCGGTGCGTGAAGCGGGGGTACGGCGTTTCCGGCCGATTCTGCTGACCACGCTGACGACCTTTGGTGGTCTGTCGCCTATGGTGTTTGAAACGTCCCGTCAGGCGCAGTTTATTACGCCGATGGCGGTGTCACTGGGCTTTGGCATTCTGTTTACCACCTTCGTGTGTCTGCTGGTGCTGCCGTCCTTGTACGTACTGCTCGACAACCTGCTGCGTGCTTTGGGCTTCAGTGGCCATGCCTCGCTGGACGACGCTCAGCATGAGCCGGGTTATCAGTCGCCTTATGCGGCATCCGCTGAGGAGGCGGAAAGCCGCGGATAGCCTTTACGGGGAAAGACGGGCAAATGCGCAAGCCGGAACAGACATCAATCTGTTCCGGCTTTTTTGTCTGTTGCTTGTGACGCTTTGTCAGGCCGAAAGCCGCTGAAGACCTGAAATTGTCGGCTCAGGCTGGTATAGTGCGCCGCTTTCATGGATTACGATCCGTCGCACGCTTACCCAGACCTCCGGAGTTACCTTTCATGCTACTGCTGCGCGAGTTTATGCAGACTTTTTCACCCAACATCAAAAACGATGTGCTGTCCGGCCTGACCGTTGCTCTGGCACTGGTACCAGAGGCTGTGGCCTTTGCCTTTGTCGCTGGTGTTCATCCGCTGGTCGGTCTGTATGCAGCCTTTATGGTGGGTCTGATTACCGCAGTGATCGGTGGCCGTCCGGGTATGATCTCTGGTGCTGCCGGGGCGCTGGCGGTGGTTATGGTGTCGCTGGTGGCTGATGCAGAACGGGATTACGGTCCGGGGTCCGGCGTACAGTTTCTGTTTGCCGCTGTGATTCTGATGGGGATTATTCAGGTCAGTGCCGGGGCGCTTAAACTGGGTAAGTTCATCCGTATCGTGCCGACGCCTGTGATGCTGGGTTTTGTAAATGGTCTGGCGATCGTAATTTTTCTGGCGCAATTACCGCAGCTGCAGAGTTCAACGCCGGTGGGCAAGTGGGGCTGGGCACACGGTGAATGGCTGAGCGGCAGCACGCTTTTTATTATGCTGGGGCTGATCGCCCTGACCATGTTTATTACCTTTTATCTGCCGAAACTGACCAAAGCGATTCCGTCGGCTCTGGCCGGTATTCTGGTGGTCAGTCTGCTGGCCTGGGGCCTGCAGCTGGACACCAAAACTGTGGGTGATTTATCCAATATTGCTGGTGGTCTGCCGCAGTTCGCTGTTCCGCAGGTACCATTCACGTTGGAAACCCTGTGGTTTATTCTGCCTTATTCCGTCATTTTTGCCGCCA